>CAYWWM010000092.1:0-4659 GCA_964461735.1 uncultured Solibacteraceae bacterium
CCTCGCTCAGAACCAGCGAGCGACGCTCCACGCCCATCAGGACTTTGTCCTTGGCCATTTCAAAATCGGCCATGATGACGGCCCGACGCCCTTGCCGGGCGGCGATCAAGGCCGCCTCGTTCACGACGTTGGCGAGATCGGCGCCGGAGAATCCCGGGGTGCCGCGCGCGATCACGGAAAGATCCACGTCATCAGCGGTCGGTACCTTGCGCGTGTGCACCTGCAAGATGCCGGTGCGCCCATTCACGTCCGGACGGGGCACGACCACCCGGCGGTCAAAGCGGCCTGGGCGGAGGAGTGCCGGATCAAGCACGTCCGGGCGGTTCGTAGCGGCCATCAGGATGACGCCTTCATTGGACTCAAAGCCATCCATCTCGACCAGCAGTTGGTTGAGCGTCTGCTCGCGCTCATCGTGCCCGCCGCCTAGTCCCGCTCCGCGATGGCGGCCCACGGCGTCAATCTCGTCAATGAAGATGATGCACGGAGCGTTTTTCTTGCCCTGCTCGAACAGGTCGCGGACGCGGCTGGCGCCGACCCCGACAAACATCTCGACAAAGTCCGAGCCGCTGATCGAGAAAAACGGGACATTCGCCTCGCCGGCTACAGCGCGGGCCAGCAGCGTCTTGCCGGTTCCGGGCGGACCGACCAGCAAAACCCCTTTGGGGATGCGGCCGCCCAACTTCTGGAATTTCTGCGGGTCACGCAGAAACTCGATGATCTCTTGCAGCTCCTCCTTGGCTTCGTCCACGCCAGCGACGTCTTTGAAGGTAAGCTTCTTCTGCTGGGAAGAGAGCAAGCGGGCCCGGCTCTTGCCGAACGACAGCGCCTTGTTTCCCCCGGCCTGCATCTGCCGCATCATGAAGATCCAGAGGCCGATCAGCAAGAGGAAGGGGGAGGCGTTCACCAGGAAGCTGACCCAGGAACTGGTCGAGGTTTCCTTGACGGTGATGGCGACATCTCGTTCGCGCAGGATTCGGATGAGGTCCGGGTAGTCGGCCGGAACCACGGTTTTCAGGCGGGCATTGTCGCGCCGGAACTGGCCGCGCACCTCGTTGTTCCCGTAAATCGTTACCTCAGCAACGTTTCCCTGCTCGACATCGGTCATGAACTGCGTAAACGAGAGTTCTCGCTCTTGGGTCGGGCTGCCGGTCTTGACCACCTGCCAGAGCAGCAGGGCGGTCGCCAGCATGACAACCCAGAATACAATGGTCTTTACAGTCGAGTTCACTTCTGCTCCAGTCTCCCTCAGTTGCCGATTCGATCGTCCCTTCTCCTACTTGGATGCTGCCTACGGGAGTTCCGCCACGTACGGAAGGTTCCGGTAGAGTCCGTCCCTTTCCAACCCATAGCCTACCAGATGGTTGCCTGTCCACTGAAACCCAGCGTAATCAATCCGACAGTCCACCTTGCGGCGGTCCTGGCGGTCCACCAGGACGGCCGTGCGCAGGGACTTCGGGTGCCGCAACCGCAACTGCTGAATCAGATGATCGAGCGTAATCCCGCTGTCCACCACCGTGTCCACCAGCAGGATGTTCTCACCCGCGATGTCCCCGATGGGGCCGTAAGCGATGTTTTGCCGAGGCTGATGGCCTTCCTCGGTGCGCTCCCCCGTCTCCATCATCAGGAAGTGGCAAACGACAGGGCATCGCACCGCGCGCACCAGATCGGAGAGAAATATGAAACCGTTTGCCAAGATCCCGACCACGTGAATGACCTCATTCCCATGATCCCGGGAGATGTCCTCTGCCATCGCCCGCACCCGGCCGCGAATTTGTTCCTCCGAAAAGGCTACCTTCAATCTCAGCCCCCCTCAAACCATCTCGCGAATGCGAAGCGCTTCCTTGCTGCCCGAGCGGGGAGCGTATCCCTCGGCGACTCCCCACCTCCGGCTCCAGACAATTCGGTCACCCGCGACCAGCACGGGCCATCGCTGCCGCTCACTATTAGAGACGCGCCAGCGCTGGAAAAGTTCCTTGATTTTCTGGGATTTCCGGTGACCCTTTCGCTGGTACGCATCGCCCGCCTGCCAATTCCGCAAAACCAGCGAGCCTTGGATCACTCGGCCATCCAACAAATCCTCCTCTTGTCCATTATACCGTGCCGCGCCCGATGACAGGGGGATTAATTCAAAGGTAAACGAACTGGAAATCTCCGGCACGGTGATCGTATTGGGAGCTTTGACTTCGTAAACGTAGCCGGGAAAGGGAACTCGCTCCGAGACGGACGCATTCAGCAGCAGCGTGGAAAAGTCTTTCTCGGCGTGAATGCCTCCGGGCAGGGAGAGGGACGTTCCGCTCCGCCCGCCGAGTGCGAGCTCGATGAGTCGCTGAATGTGGCCGAAGTCCGCCGCGCCAGTCGGACCGCCGATGGCTGGGCGCTGCTGCCCGCGGGAGTTCGCCTCGGCTGCCTGCTGGAGGGCATAGCGCAGCACTCGGCGGGCGGCCGCCAAAGGCATTCGGCGGACCCGTTCGATTTCGAGGCGCACGCCACCTTCATCGCAGCGGAGACACTGAGCGACCATCGGCTTGAGGTGCTCGTCCCAGAAGGTTTCCTCGTCCCGGGCGATTTCCGCACCATGCGCCAGAACTTCCACAATGGATGGGTTGAATTCCCGGAGAATGGGCAGAAGCTTATGCCGGACGCGGTTTCGCATCAATCGGAGGTCCTGGTTGCTCGAGTCCTCTCTCCAGATTTGTTGGCGCGCTCGAAGCCAATCCAGGACTTCCTGCCGGCGCGTTTCGAGCAGCGGACGGATCAGCCAGTTCTCGACGGTCGGATAAATCGCTGCCAGACCGCGGTTTCCCGCTCCCCGCAGGAAACGCAGCAGGACGGTCTCGGCCTGGTCATCCAGCGTGTGCCCGACCGCGACCCGATCTGCCACACCGGACTCCACCAGGGAGAAGAAGTATCCGTAGCGAAGGCGTCGGCCGGCATCCTCGAGATTCGCACGGGCCTGCCGGGCCCGCGCGCGGACATCTTCTTCGCGGACGTGAATGGGCAGCCCCAGGCGGGCGGCGAGATCACTGACGAATCGCTCATCCCGGTCCGATTCCTCGCCTCGCAACTTATGATTGAAATGAGCGACCGAGAGCAGGCAGCCCAGCTCCCTGGAAAGCTCGACCAACACCAACAGTAAGGCGGTTGAATCAGGGCCTCCGGAGCAGGCCACGGCGATGCGCGCGCCGGGCGCAATCATCCCGAATCGCCGAATGGTATGTCCGACCTGGCTGCGCATGAGGTTCCTTGCGCATTCCATTATCGGCTGAAACGGAGCGGAAGCGAAAGAGGCTCGCAAGAAGGTGTTAGGTGTCAGGTGCTAGGTGTGAGGTGTCAGGTTTTAGTACTTATGGAATTGAATGCTCGCTCTTGCGGGCAGGAAATTCTTGAGAGCATACCGGTTCCGGCCAATGTTCACGGCCCTTGGGAGCTATTCCGGCGACTGCCCAACTTTTCGGAATCTGGAGTCTGGAATTCGGAAACCGTTGTCTTTGATTCCGGCGGCAGGGTATGAGTCCCTAACACCTGAAACCTAACACCTAGCACCTCACACCTGTTATTCGCGAAACAGCAGCGCTGCTGCCAGTCCCACGATCAGACCGATCGCTCCGGCGTAGAGGGTGGCACGCGTGAGCAGTTCAATGCAGATTCGCGCCATGGCGGCGGGGTCGAGCGAAAGGGGCAAGGTCGCCGCGCCGGCGGAGTGTGTGATCTGTTTCGGAGGTTGCTTCGTCCGGAGCCTTGGTTCCGGATGCTCGCGGACTTGGACAAGCTGATCGGACATCGGAATGTTTACTCCCGCCTCTGCCGCATGGTTTTGCATCGAAGACACGGCCATACTACGTTTCGCAAGAAGGCTCTCGCAACAGCCTGGAAGGGCTTTCCATAAATTTTCCGGTCACCGAAAGGATACGGACGGAATTCCTCCCCCTGTGAGGGGGAACGAAAACCTTGCTGCAGAAATTTTTCGGTAAGAAATCGAACGCGGAACGTGTAAACTAATAGGTTGCTAGTAGGGTTCCTTCCTGCGGTGCTTGCCCAGACAAACGGGGTGGGAGAAGCGTACGCCAGGACGCTGGAATGGGTTGCAAGGAGAAGCGGTGATCTGGCTTGTATGCGCAGTGTTGGCTGCGGGCGCCATCGGATTCACATTGTGCGTTCGAGACCGGGATATCCCGCCCGCGCCGCTCGAAAATCCGGAGTTGCGGCACCTGGAACGGAGACGCCAGATTCTCTACGACAACCTGAAGGATTTGCAGTTTGAGTATCACCAGGGGAAACTTTCCGACGAGGACTATCAGTCGCTCAAGGCAGGGTTTCTTGGGGACTTGGCCGGCGTGATGGACGCTATGGAACGGTTAGAGACGGCGGGCGCCCAGATCGAGAAGAAGCCCGCCACGGAGCGTAAGGAGAAAGTGAAACCCGGACCCACCGGTAAGAAAATCTGCTCTTTCTGCGAGGCGGAGAACCCAGCGGATCATCAATTCTGCGGAAAATGCGGAAAGGGCCTTCCCTCGTGAACCCTCACTGTTGGCCGGCCTTCCCAGTTTGCAAATCCACCGATGCACGCCAGCGAGGAACGTGCCTGCTTGCGATGCTGGCTTTGGTTCTCGGGACATCCCTCCCGCTCCAGGGTCAGGATGCCTTAGGCGCGTTTCACGG
>CAYWWM010000092.1:4669-8218 GCA_964461735.1 uncultured Solibacteraceae bacterium
TGATTGGGGTATCCCTCCCCCTCCAAGGACAGGTTTGGGAACAGGGAAAGGAAGCCTCGGTACGGATTCGAGGAAGAGTTCTGGATTCTTCCGGCGCTCCGGCGGGGGGCGTGACGGTAACGGCGCGGAACGTTGCGACAGGGTTTCGAGTGAGTTCGCAGACAGAAAACGATGGACGATTTGAGATCGCTGGTGTGGCTCCGGGCGAGTATGAGATTCAGGCAACACAGGGAGGAAACGGCGGTTCGCTCCGGCGGCAGCTCGCAGCCGGAGAAGAGGCAGCGATTGAATTGACGCTCTCGAACGGAGCCGCTGCCCAAACCGCTGGGGAGCAGAACGGCGCGGCGGCGGAATCCTCCGCATCCGTCCAGCAGATTGATGCGGCCCAGCTGGCCGGCCTGCCCTTGAACGGACGCAGCTACAACCAACTGGCTACGCTGCAAGCGGGAGTTACCGACACCACTGGCTCGACTGCCTCTCGCGGCATCGGCGGAGGAACCCTGACCATTGCCGGAGGGCGTCCCACGTCCAATAATTTCCTGTTGGACGGCACCAACATCATGGACAGCAACAACCAAGTCCCGCGCAGCGCGGCCGGCGTGCAGCTTGGCTCGGATGCCGTCTACGAGGTGCAGGTGTTCAGCTCCTACTATGGACCCGAGCACGGGCGGGGCGCCGGCGGCGTGGTGAACTCCATCACCCATTCCGGGACCCCGGAATTTCACGGCACAGCGTTCGAATATTTGCGCAACAGCAAGCTCGACGCGCGGAATTTTTTCGATCCCGGCGAGCCTCCTCCCTTCAAGCGCAATCAGTTCGGATTCACGCTCACGGGTCCGGCGCGCAAAGACACAACGTACTTTCTGGGAAGTCTCGAAGCTTTGCGCGATCGTCTGTCGGAGACGCAGCTCGACCACTTCCCGGATGAGCAGGCGCGGCTGGGATTTCCGGATGCGCAGGGCAATCCGACAATTGTCATCCACGAGCAGGTGCCAAAATACTTGAAACTGTATCCCTTGCCGAATTCGACTCCGCTCGGCGGCGGGATCGCCGAACACCGGGCCACCGTGTTTCTTCCCACCAACGAAATCTTCTTCACCACGCGGCTCGACCATAAGATTTCGGACCGGGATAGCATGTTCGCTCGGTATACCTTCGATGACGCTACCAGTTTCAGCACGGGAGATTCGTCGCTCTTTCGGACGGAGTCCACCAGCCGCCAGCAATATGCCACACTCGTGGGAACGCATATCTTCAATCTGAGGGCGTTGACTGCTGCGCGGATCGGGTACACGCGCTCGGTCAGCCGCAGCGATTCCGTGGGCGGTGTGGAAATTCCCCCCGAGCTGTTTCTGGTTCCTGGAGCGTTCAAGTTTGGGCTGATTGACGTCTCCGGATTAAGCACCATTGGTCCGGCCAACCAGCATCCGGACAAAGCCATTGCCAACACGTTCCAGTTTGCCAGCGATACGCTGGTGCAGCGCGGGCGGCACGCCTTCAAGTGGGGAGTCCAGGCGCATCGCTATCGCTGGGATACCGACAGCAACAACTCGATCGGCGGGCAGTGGGCCTTCAACAGCCTGGAGAGCTTTCTCGAAGGCGGTCCCACGGGGACGTCCGCCACGGCCGCGCTGCCGGGATCGGATAAGGCCCATGCCTACCGCCAGACCCTGCTGGGACTGTACGTGCAGGATACGTTTGCGATCCGGCCGAATTTGCAGCTCTCTTTGGGTTTGCGGTATGAATATACCACCCTGATTGCCGACAAGAACGGGAACACCGCGTATATTCCCGACTTGTGGCGCGACCCGGCAGCATTGCTGGGTCCGTTATTGGTGCGGAACCCTTCGGGGAAGGACTTCGCCCCGCGCGTCGGCATTACGTGGAGTCCCGGGAATGGGGGAAGCACGCTGCTCGGGCTCGGCTTCGGCGTGTATCACGACCCGTTGCTGCGCTACATGTTGTTTGGACGCGACGCCAGCGCCCCCTACTATCGGAGAGGCGTGAAGACCAATTTCAATTCCGTCGCAGTCTTTCCAAACGCGGCCTTGGCGGTGCTAGGGGAACCGTTTGACGCCAAGGCGATAGACTACCACCATCCCCATGTGCCGGTGACGTTTCGCTACACCGCCTCGCTGCAACAGGAGCTTCCCCAAAACTGGCGAATCCAGGCGACCTACGTCGGCGCCCGGGGGAACCATCTGCTGCGGGGCTACGAGGGCACGTTGTTCCCGTTCCCCATTCGTCGGGAGGACGGGACCCTGTTTTTCCCGCCCAACACGCCCCCGGTGAACCCGGGCTTCTCCGGAGTGGACGTAACCGGCATGGATGGCCAGTCGTTCTTCAACGCGCTACAGCTTTCCGGCGGGAGGCGAACCGGCAGCGGAATTTCCCTCCAGGGCAGTTACAGCTTCAGCAAATCGGTGGATGATGCGAGCGCCTCCTCCCAGGTGAGCAGTCAGTACGGCTTTGAGCGCACGCTGGGGCGGGCGCTGTCGAACTTCGACGTGCGGCATCGGATCTCGCTCAATTACTTCTACCCGCTGCCCGTCGGGAGCGGGCGGCGCTGGTGGAATTCCGGCGCGCTGGCGAAGGCGTTCGGCGGCTGGCGGCTCGGGGGGATTCTCTCGCTGCGTTCCGGAACGCCGTTTACGGCGACGGTGAGCGTGCGAACTCCCGGATATCTTTTTTCCGCCAGGCAGCCCAACCTGGTCCCGGAGCGCAGCAACAATCCGGTCAGCGGAGTTTCCGCCGGATGCAACGACCCACGGACGGGTCTGCCCGCGATTGAGGCGGGGCGGCCCGTGGGAGGCCCGCAGCTTTACTTCGATCCGTGCTCGTTCTCCGTGCCCGCGCCGGGCACATTGGGCAACGCCGGGCGGAATACGCTGCTCGCTCCCTGGGGGTTCAATGTGGACGTGTCGGTGCAGCGCGAGTTTACGGTGGACTCGAAGCGACGACTCCAGTTCCGAGCCGAAATTTTTAACGTGCCCAACCGGGCGAATTTTGGCCGGGCGTTGAGCGGCGTATTCAGCGGAGCATACCCGGGCCGACCCAATCCCACGGCCGGCCGAATCAACGAAACGGTGACCACATCGCGGCAAGTCCAGTTTGCACTCAGATTTTCTTTTTAGGATGGCGGGGAAGGGAAGAAGGAAGCGTGAACAAAGGAAAAACATCATGGACTGTTCTGCTGGTCCTGCTCGTGTGGGGCCAGGGGCAACTGTGGAGTCAGGGACAACCTGCCCCGCAGGGCGCGCCGGCTGCCGCAGCGCAGGCAGAAGATCCTCGCGATGCGGGAGAAGAGCCCGCAGCAGAGCGCGAAGCCGACCAGCCACCGACTGCCTCGTCGCAGCGGATCAGCGAAGTCCAGCTTTCCGGGCTGCCGCTCAACGGCCGCAGTTACAACCAACTGGCAACCCTGGAAGCCGGCGTGTCGGATCCTTCGACCGGCTCGGCGTCGCGCGGCGGGGGCAGTGGCAACTTGACGGTGGTGGGCGGGCGCTCCGTCTCGAACACCTTCCTGCTCGACGGCACCAACATCATGGA
>CAYWWM010000093.1:0-8187 GCA_964461735.1 uncultured Solibacteraceae bacterium
CGATGCGCGCCGCCGGAATTACGGTGGTCGAAAGCCCGGCGCAGATCGGCGAAGCGGTCGCGGCGCGCCTGGCGCAGGGCACGGAAGTGAAGCCGGATGCCATTTGGTCTTCCGGAACGTAGAGGTCTTTCTCTCAGGATTCCACTGCAAGCTCGGAGGAGCATGTCCTTGCCGATCCAACGAACGCTCACCATCATCAAGCCCGACGGAGTCGCGCAGAACAACATTGGCGATGTGCTCCGCGCTTTTGAGGAGAATCGTTTCCAGATTCTCGCCATGAAAATGCTTCGGCTGACCAAGCAGCAAGCGGAAGGATTTTACGCCGTCCACCGTGGCAAGCCGTTTTTCGACAGCCTGACGACGTTCATGAGCTCGGGGCGAATCGTCGTGATGGTACTTGAAGGCGAGGACGTCATCAACCGCCTACGCGCCGTCATGGGCGCCACCAACCCCGCCAACGCCGCCGAAGGCACCCTGCGGAAACGCTTCGCCACTTCCATCGAGCACAACGTCATCCACGGTTCCGACGCCCCGGAAACCGCCGCCTTCGAGATCGGCTACTTCTTCGGCGGGATAGAGATTCTGAGCTAGATCCGACTTCCTGGTGGTCCCACCGAAAGTGCTAGACAATCCCGGCGAGATTTGCGCGCGGTGCAAGTGACTCATGTTGACCGAACTGGGAAAGCTGTTGGCGATAGCGGGTGTAGCCTTGCTCGTCGTGGGAGGCCTGCTGATGTTCTCCGACCGGCTCTCATTCTTGCGCATCGGCCGTCTGCCGGGCGACGTAATTTACCGCCGCGGGAACTTCACATTCTACTTCCCCATCGTGACTTCGATTTTGATCAGCGTGATTCTGACCGTGCTGTTTTGGGTGTTTGGCAGGCGGTAAGGGAGCAATGTGTCGCAAATTCAACTGAACTTCGCGGTGGAGCGGCGAATCTACCGGGTGAGCGAGCTCAGCCGGATCATTCGCGAAAAGCTCGAAGGGGCGTTTCCGGACGTCTGGGTTGAAGGAGAAGTTTCGAATTTCCGGCCCGCAACGTCCGGACACCTGTACTTCACGCTGAAGGACGAGGCGGCGCAGTTGCGCTGCGTCTGCTTCCGGCAGTTCGCACGATATTTGAAATTCCGGCCCGAGGACGGTTTGCTCGTGACGGCGCGCGGACGGATCAGCGTCTACGAGGCGCGCGGCGAGTACCAGCTCGCGGTCGAGTTCCTGGAGCCGAGGGGCCTCGGAGCGCTGCAACTGGCGTTCGACCAGTTGAAACGCAAACTCGCCGGCGAGGGGCTCTTCGACGCTGCGCGAAAAAAACCGCTGCCGAAGCTGCCACGGCGAATCGGGATCATCACCTCGCCGCGCGGGGCAGCGATCCAGGACATGATCCGCATTCTGCGCCGACGGCACGAACATCTGCACTTGCTGATCTATCCGGCGCGCGTGCAGGGCGACGGCGCGGCGGAAGAGATGATCGAGGCGCTGCGCTTTTTCAATCGCCCCCCGTCCCAGGAAACGCCGGTGGACGTGATTCTTCTGGGACGCGGCGGCGGCTCGATGGAAGACCTCTGGGCGTTCAACGAAGAGCGGCTGGCGCGCGCCATCGCCGCTTCTTCGATTCCCGTCATCTCGGCGGTCGGACATGAGACCGATTTCACCATCGCCGACTTCGTGGCGGACCTGCGCGCGCCGACGCCTTCGGCCGCCGCGGAACTGGTGATTGAGACGCAGGAACGGCTCGCCGAGCAGATTGCGGTGCTCGAAGACGATCTGCGAAAAATCATGCGGTACAGCCTGCTGCGCCGGCGGCAGGAACTCACCGAGCTGGTGGCGCATCGCGGGTTCCAGACGCTGCGCATCGCGCTGGGCCAGGCCGCGCAGCGCAGTGACGAGCTTACAGATCGCCTTGCGGAGGCGGCGAGGGAAGCGATGCGCCGCGCGCGAAGGCGCTGGGAGCAGCCGCACGCATTCCTCGCTCACTTCGATTTGCGCGCGCGGCAAGAGCGCGAGCGGCTGCGGCTGAACCGCGTCAGCGCGGCGCTGGTCCACCCGGTCCGGCTGCTGCTGTCGAAGAAGCGCGGCCGCATGGAATCGCTGCGGGCGGAGCTCGAACAGCTCAACCCCATGGCGATCCTCGAGCGCGGTTACGCCATTGCCTTTGATGCCTCCGGGAAAATCCTGAAAGATGCAGCGCGCGCCACGCCCGGCGACGATATCACGCTGCGGCTGTCGCGCGGGAGGCTGGCGGCGAGGGTCGGCAAGGTGATGCCGGAGTAGAGGAGGCAGAGGAGGCAGAAGAAACAGAGGAAGTGCAGGTTCTCGCCGCGGAGTTTACCCTGAGCGCTGCCGAAGGGTTCTCGGGATGACAAGCTGAGTTGGATTCTGTTTCTGGCGGGTCACCGACCCGACACGGAAGCGGCCGCATCCGCATTCGCCCGCTGCCGCAACGCCTGCTCGATCTGCTGTAGCAGCAGCACGGTTTCCCGTTCGAGATCGGGGGTGTTGCCGCGCGAGCCGGCGACTTGCTCCAGATGGCGCTGAGCAGATTCCAGATCGCCTTGCCTGCGGTAAAGGTCCCCTAGCTCGAAATGAACCCGGGCCACCGGCACTTCGCGATAGCCCGTCATTTCCTGCCGGACGCGCGCGAGCACGGTCTCGTAGCCCGCGATCGCTTCCCCGGTTTCCTCGGCGGCGCGATGAATTGAGGCGATTTCGAGCGGGAAAACGTAGTTGCGGGGAAACGCGGCGGCGAGTTCCTCGAGCGTCCGGCGGGCATCCGCGAAGCGCCTTTCGCGGCGGTACATGACCGTGAGCAGAATCTGCGCGTCGCGCTGCGCTCCGTTGCCCCACCGCGCCACGCTCTCGACAAGTCTCATGCCGCGCTCCTTTTCCCCGGACATGCCGACGAAGTAGAGCACCGCCTTCAGCGGCCGCGGGAGGCTCCCCAGCGCGAAGTCGAACAGGCCGGGAACCATGTAAGCGTCGTAGTGCCTGGAATCAAGGCGAATCAGGCGCGTGTGGAAGTCGTTGGCTCGCCTGGCGCTGCCCATGGAATCGAGCAGTGCGCGCGCGATCAGGCCCTGATAGGCGGCCTTCGTTGCGTAGGCCACTCCGCAGGCGTAGAGCACTTCCCGGTCATTCCTGTCGCGCCTGAACCGCTCCTCGCACAAGCGGATGGCGGCTTGACTGGATTCATGGAACCTCCGGTCCCGCGCGGGCTCCACCACGATTTTTCTCTTGCGGAAGAACTTGTTCGACGCCCCGAACAGGTCGCCTTCGAGAACGCCGGCTACGTGCAGCTGCTTGTAGAAGTACGCCAGCGCGACGCGATGGTGTGCGTACGGGCTGGCGGGGTCGGCATCCCGAAGCTGTTCGAAAATCGGGATTGCCTCGTCGTATTCCAGGTTGTAGAAATGGTCAAAGCCGCGCGCGGCCAGTTGGCGGACTTCGTCCGGCGCAAGGGCGGCTGTCTGTGCGCCCGCGGAAGCAGCCAGGGCACAGCCGAGGGTTATCCATCCAATTGCGCGGGACACACGGTTCATGGCTCGTCCATCTCCCACAAGGCGCCCCGTCGAAACGGCAGCGCCGTCTTTCTATAAGATGACACGAAAGCCCCGAAGGATGGAATAGAGATCGAAATTCCGCAACTGACACAGAGGAAGTCGGGTTAGCCTGGAGGCCAGCGCAGCGGGCGGCCTCCCAAAAGGTGGAGGTGCAGATGAAAGACCGACTGCCCGGCTCCGGGTCCGGTGTTGACCACGGTTCGGTAACCGCCGATGATTTTCAGCTCGCCCGCGAGCTTGGCAGCCACGCGATGCAGATGCCCGAGCACCGGCTCATCGGCTTCCCCGGCCTCCTCGGCCGAGGCAAAGTGCTTGCGCGGAATCACCAGCACGTGCACCGGGGCCTGCGGGTTGATGTCGTGAAAGGCGATCGAAGTCTCGTCCTCGTGAATGATCCGCGCCGGAATTTCCTTCTTCAAGATTTTGCAAAAAATGCAAGGCATGGCGTTATTACAGTTGTTAGTTGGTAGTTGGTAGTTGGTAGCTGTTAGTTGCTAGTTCTCAGTTGGTCAGCCGAACTACAAATCCGGGGAGGTCGTCTCTCGCTAACTGTGCGGCCAGATTTCTGGCTCCCAAGACCGACTGCGTCGGGCCGACGCGGACGCGGTAGAACCAGCCGTCGTCGCCTTCATACGGCTCGACAAAGGCGGCGCCGTAACGATCCTTCAAGGTTTGCTGGAGCCGCTCGGCGGTGGCGCGATCCCGAAATGAGCCGACCTGCACGGCGTAGGAACCGACGGCATTCGAGCCGGAAGCCGCGTTGCCTGCCGAGAGAACTTCGACCCGCACCAAAGCCGTTCCGGCGCCGATCATGCGAAGCTGCCGCGCCGCCTCCTGCGACAGGTCAATGATCCGGCCCTTCACGAAGGGGCCGCGATCGGTGATGCGGACGTTAACGGACCGGCTATTCTCGAGGCTGGTCACTTTGACCCACGTCTCGAAGGGCATCGTCAGGTGCGCGGCGGTCAGTTTGTTCTTGTCGTAGATTTCGCCGTTGGCGGCGCGCCGGCCATGGTAGGGATCGCCGTACCAACTGGCATAGCCCGTCTCGACGTTACCCGGCCGGGGCGCCTCCGTGCTTCCATTCCCTGCCGTGCGAGGGGGCACCCTCCCCGCAGAGGGGGGACGGGAAACGGTCTGGCGTCGTCCGCAGGCGGACCCGGCCAGCGCGACGAGGAGAAGCCCTGCGTAAATCTTGCGAGAGCGCATACAACGAACCCCGCGCGCACCTAGAAATCTCGCTGCTCGACGGTAGAATTTACGAACACAATTTCGATTATAGAAACGGTTGTCGGAGCGGGCGCGGGGAAAGACGCTGTTTTTACGGTGGGTATATAATGAGTGAACAGGGATAGATTGGGTGGAATCACGCCTATGGTCCTTTCTCCACGCATGAGATGGAAGATCAACCGCTACAAGGGAGAGCTCGAGGAGCGGATGGAGCGGGCGCGCGGTTTTTTTCAGTCGGTCACCAACCAGCAGCGCATGTGCCCGGCGTGCCGCGCCCTGATTGACCGCAAGCAAACGGTGTGTCCGCTATGCGGGGAGGGGGTCTCGGAAGTCTCGCAGGCCGGCCTCGGAAGGGCTCTCGATTCGATGCTCCCGCAGCAGGCGCGCTACACCACGATGCTGCTCAGCGTGAATGTGTTTCTCTTTGGCCTCATGCTGCTCACGACCATTCGCGGAAGCGGCGGGGAATTCGGCCGCAATCTCCTGTTCGGCTCGATTGACGTTCTGACGCTGGTGCGGTTCGGGGCGAAGTATGGTTTCCTGATCAGCGAGGGAGAATGGTGGCGCTTCGTAACGCCGGTTTTCCTGCACGCCAACCTGCTTCACCTGGGGTTCAACTCCTGGGTGCTGTTTGACCTGGGACCGGCGGTCGAAGGGCTCTACGGCCCGCGGAAATTCCTGGTGCTCTACGTCGCGACGGGCGTGGCGAGTTTTGTGCTGAGCTTCCTGGTGAGTCCCGGCGTCCCCAGCGTAGGAGCTTCGGGCGCGATTTTCGGGCTGATCGGCGTGATGATCGCGTACGGCTACCGGAACCGCCGCGGAGCGGGCGAGGCGGTGCGAACCATGTTCGTGCGGTGGGCCGTGTATATGCTCGCGTTCGGCCTGCTCATGCCAGGGATAGACAACGCCGCGCACATTGGCGGCCTCGTGGCCGGGATCGGATTCGGCGCGCTGGTCTCGGACCTTCCCGAAGTCACACAGGGCGGCATTCGGTTGTGGAAGATTCTCCGCGCCGCAGCGATACTCCTGGTTCTGTTCGGGTTTATCATGGTCGGCCTGCGCGCCGGGGCGTTGCAGTGAGAGCAGCCAAGGAGGACCCGGCATTGCCCTGGAAGTCACACCCGTCCCGGCGGTGCTTGACGCGTGCGGGTGGCTTCCGTAGATTGGAGCGGGAGACGCTGGTTTCGACCGCGTTGTTAGCGACGCAGCCGGAGCAGGTTCAAGAATGACTACGATGCGACGGCCCAGCAATCGGTTCTTGGCGAGCATGGCTCTGCTGCTGGTAGTGCCACTGGCGGCGGTGTGGGCCGTCTCCGCGCTCGGCATCCGATGGTGGCGCTGGCTGGACAGAGACGTCGTGGGCGAAGGGCCCCCGCACCCGGGCGCCATTGAGCGCATTGACCCGGACGATCCCGCGCACCAGTTCCACTACGGCGAAGCCGTTCGCGAGCATCTGGCTCAATACACGTTCGCGGTGAACTACAGCCGGGAGCACAAGCTGCAATCCGTCGCCGACATCGCCTCCGGGACCTGCTATGGAATGAAAATGCTCCGCACAGTGGTTCCGGTGGTGGACGGCTATGACAAGCTGGATTTATGCGGCAATTATGTGATTGACCTGGACAAAGAAGACTGGAACAAGCCCTACGACGCCATCGTCAGTTTCGAAACGGTAGAACATCTCGCAAACCCCGAATTTTTTCTGGCGAATGCCGCACGGTCGGCGCCGATCCTGCTCCTCTCGACGCCGGTGAACACGGGTCCGGGAAACCCCTTTCATTTGCAGCTCTGGACCACCGAGCAGTTCCAGGACGTGCTGGAGCGGTACTACGTTTGCGAGTATTACCACCGGGTCGAACAGGGATACGAGCCCGAACTGGTGGGCGGAAGCGATCTGTTCGCCGTCTGTGAGAGGCGCAGCGTGCCGCCTCCCCAGGCGCCCTCTGCGCCTTGACCGGCAGAGACCAGACATCCGGAAGAAGGTCTGCCATGGAACGAACCTGGATCGAGCGTCACCGGCTGAATCTCCTCATGATGTTGCTTCTGCTGCTCCTGGCCGGGTGGACCGCTTCCACACCCACCTTTCCCTGGCGACGGCAGCTCATCACTCTCAAGGTCCGGGGCTTGCTCCCGCGCGCCAGTTGGTCTGACCTGCTCTTCCGGAGGAACCCACAGGAGCGGCTGCCAGAAATACCGTGGGAACCTCCCTATCTTCTGAGAGTAAAACAGCGGGGGGAGGAACCTTGCCCGGCATTGTGGGAAACCCCGATGGGCAACCTCTGGGGCCGGGAAAGCGACCGGCTGATTGTGGGTACCGTCCTCGGAGAACAGTTTTACCTGAAAATCTATGAACATGAGTCCGTCGCCATTCAGGCCGGGGACGTGGTTTTCGACGTTGGATCTCATTTGGGCGCGTTCACCCGCTTCGCGCTCCAGCGCAACGCAGGACTCATCGTGGCATTCGAGCCGGACCCTACCAACATCGCATGCTATAAACGAACCTTCCAGCAGGAGATCGTGGATGGGCGCGTGATTCTGGTGGAGGCGGCTCTTTGGGAGGCTTCCGGCACGCTTGACTTCACCACCGGAGCGCATAGCGCGGCCGGCTACGTGAGCGGGACCGGCCTCGTGCACCCGGAAGTGAAGGGGTCCATTCCAACGAAGGTGCCCGCCACCACGATTGATGAAACCGTGGCGCGTTTGAATCTGGATCGGTTGGATTTCATTAAGATGGATATCGAGGGATCGGAACGGCACGCGCTCCGTGGGGGCCGTCAGTCCCTCGCCCGCTTCGGCCCGCGGTTGGCGATCTGCATCTACCATCGGCAGGACGACCGCGTGGCGGTCCCGCAAGAGGTCTTTGCCGCAAGGTCTGCCTATCAAATGATCACCACCCAGCAAGTGGCCTTCTTTCATTGACCGCTCTCCGTCCCTGGGCTCGTTACGGTTTCTTTCCGAGGGCATCTCGATACACGTCCCAAGTCTGCCCGGCGCACTTCGCCCAGGTGAAGAGATTCGCCCGTTCCCGACCGCGGCGGCGAAGCTCTGCGGCCAGCGATGCATCCTCGGCAAGGTGTCGCATGGCTCCAGCGATCTGCCCCACGTCGCGGGGATCTATCCAAACCGCAGCGTCGCCCGCCACTTCCGGCATCGCCGAGCAATTCGATGTAATGACCGGCAGGCCGCAGGTCATCGCTTCCAGGATCGGCATGCCGAATCCTTCTTCGAGCGACGGAAAGACCAGCGCGGCAGCGGTCGAATAGAGCAAGCGGAGGGTTTCTGCGGAGGCGTGGCCCAAACGCACCACGCGTCCGCTCATGCTCTCCCGGGCGATCAGCGAGTGGATCGCTTCCGCACCATAGCCGTCGCCGCCCGCCAGCACCAGCCGGTAGCCGGGCA
>CAYWWM010000094.1:0-8128 GCA_964461735.1 uncultured Solibacteraceae bacterium
GCGCGAGGATTTCATAGGGCCCGAGCTTGGTTCCCGGTTTCAGCATTTCGTGGCCGCTCGCTTACGGTCGCGGCACGGATAACCGCACGCTCCGAGTGAAGATAGTTTATCCGCAGATTACGCAGATTGCGCAGATTTTTTTAAGAAGCGGGAGACAGAAGTCAGGAGTCAGGAGTCAGAAGAAAACGCTATAGCGGTTTTACAAATGGTGTAGACCGGGTTGTGGAATCGTAAGGGCACGACTTTAGTCGTGCCGAATCAGGGTAGGTGAGGGAGCGCTTTAGCGCCTGAGGTAAGTCATTCCCGGAGCTTTTCCAGACCAACCTCAGCGGCTGAAGCCGCAGCGCGGCGGACGACTTGCGGCATGGCTGAAGCCATGCCCTTACGGTCTACACTAAAAGTTAATCCGCTCTGACTTCCTTGTTCCCACTCACTACTCACCATTCACAACTCACCGTGCCCCTGGCCTGACACCTAACACCTCATTCGAACGCGAAGCTCTCGCTGTGCATATTCGGGTCGTTGCGAACGACGACCGGCTTGCGGAGCATCTCTTCGATCTCGGCGAGGATGGTGTTGTCGCGGGCCTTGAGGGCTTTGCCGACCTCCGGATTCACGCGCAGCGTGACCTGCTTGCCTTCGAGCTCGGAGGCCATCTTGCGCGCCTCGGTGTAAATCTCGCAGCAAACCGTGAAAGGAGATTTGACGAAGCCGGAGCCGGTGCAGTGCGGGCAGGGCTGGCCGAGCGTGCGCTCGAGGGATTGCTTCACGCGTTTGCGTGTAATCGCGATCAGGCCGAATTCATTGAACGACAGCATTTTCGAGGGGGAGCGGTCCGAGCGCAGCGCCTCCTCGAGCGCGGCCATCACTTTGTGCCGGTTCTTCCGCTCGTCCATGTCAATGAAATCCACCACGATGATGCCGCCCAGGTCGCGCAGGCGAATCTGCCGCACGATCTCCTGAATGGCGTCCACGTTGGTCTTGACGATGGTGTCCTCGAGGCGGCTGGAGCGGCCCACGAACTTGCCCGTGTTGACGTCAATGGCGACCAGCGCCTCAGTCTGGTTGATGACGATGTAGCCGCCGGACTTCAGCCACACCTTCGGCTTGAGCGCCTTGTCAATCTCCTCCTGGACGCCCATTTGCTCAAACAGCGGAACGCTCTTGGTGTAGAGCTTGACGCGGCCGACGAGCGAAGGCTGGAAGCGCCCGACCCAGTTGACCAGGCGCTCGTAGTCGGTTTCGCTGTCCACCCAGACGGCCGTGAAATCGGGCGAGAGCTGATCGCGCACGATTCGCTGAATCAGGTCCAGATCGTGGTGCAGCAGCGCGGGAGCCTTCGACTTTTCCGCCTGCGCCCGGATGTCGGACCACAGATTGGCGAGGAACTGGATGTCCTGGCGCAGCTCCTCTTCGGTCCGCCCTTCGCCCGCCGTGCGGACGATGAATCCGCCGGGGATGTTCTTGCTGTGCTCCTGAATGATGCGCTTGAGGCGCAGGCGCTCCTCGTCCGACCCGATCTTGTGCGAGACGCCCACGTGGCTGACGGTCGGCATGTAGACCAGGTAGCGTCCCGGCAGGGCGATGTGGGAAGTGATGCGCGCGCCCTTCTTGCCGAGAGGTTCCTTGGCGATCTGGACGATGATTTCCTGCCCCTCTTTGAGCAGATCGGCGATCTGCGGCGCGGGGGCGAAGCGCTCCCGGGGGCGGCTGCTCCGGGGAGGAGGAGCTTCCGGCGGCGCATTCCCGCCCCGGCGAGCCCCCCAGCGCGAGCGCCGCTGATAGCGCGGATTGCGGTTCCCTTCGCGGACCACAGCCTGCCTCGGCGCCGCCTCACCGGAGGGTTGCTCCTGGACGGTGGACTCGGCCGCCTCCGTTCCCGGCGGAACTTCTTCCGGCGGGGGATACGAGGATTCGGCTTCGAGCGACGGCGCCGGCTCGAGGGATTCGTCGAAGGAGCCTGGTTCTCTATCCATAGCGTCCAACGCCACGCCCGCGGGCGATTCGGAACCCGTCCCGAACACGTCGGCATACCTGGTAACCGGCTCATAGCTTTCCTGCGGCAGGGCGGAAAGCTCGGCAGCCGCCGGCGGTGCCGACTCGAAGGGCATCGGAATTTCCGGTTCAGAAAGTTCTTCGCGCATCTCCGACTCCCTTGGAGGGGCATCACCCGGAAAGGCGTCACCCGAGAGACCGATATTTTCTACCGCAGCGGATTCGGCAAATGCAGCTCCCCCGCTGGCTGGCGCTTCTCCGGAAGGTTCTCCCTCGGAAGGGATCGCGCGATCCCGGTACTTGGCCAAAGATTCCCCGGGGAGGATGGTGGAGATGGAACCGGATTCCGTTCTCGTGGCATCGGACCGCGACGGCTGCGGCCTCGGCGGAGGCCCCGAGTCCTGGTGGCGCGAATACTTTGAGTCCGGGAACCCTCGGCGCCGGGAGCGGCGGTGCCTGCCGCCGCCGCCACGGCGCGACGGGGGATACGGTCCTCGGTCGGACTCCGAGGCTCTCTCCGGCGGCCTCTCCGGCGGTTTCTCCGACGCGGCAAACGGCTCGGGGGAAACCGTTTGCGATACGGTCGGCGGTTCCGGCCTGGTCTCTCTGGCCTCCCTGGCCTCCACGACAGGCGGAGGCGGGACCGCCCGCGGCGGCTCCGGCGGCGCCACCGCGCGAACTTCCTCCATCTTGATGACCTTGTCCTCGACCGACGTGACGATCTTGTCGTACTCTTCCACGTCCTCGAAAAAATCGGAGACGTAGAGGAAGGCGTCGCGCTCCAGGCCGATCTCGACAAAGGCCGACTGCATTCCCGGAAGCACGCGCGTTACCCGGCCCTTATAAATGCTTCCCGCCAAACTGTATTCCCTTTGCCGCTCGAAATAGGCTTCCACCACCTGGTTGTCTTCCAGGATGGCCACCTTGGTTTCGTGGCTGGTCGAAGAGACCACCAATTCTTTTGCCATGCTTGCTCCTTTGGGAGGTGCAGCACGCCAGGCAGACCGAAGGGGGAATGTCCGCAGGAGACTTGGCCGAAGGGCAGAAACTCAGAACCGGATCCAGCGTTATCCGGTGCAGGACCACGCGCAGGCAGGCGCAATCGGCCCGCTGGCTCGAGGGGATCCCTGGGCGGATCGCTGCTTTCTGGACGAAGGCAGATGGCCGCGAATCCACGCCACGTCCGGAACGAGCGCTTCACGCCCTCTGCGGGCCATTGCAGCCGCTCTCCATTCCGCCTTCCATCCCGCCATCCACTCCCAGGATTTCCTCATACCGAATCTTGTTTTCGCTTCCGAGAATTCTGCTCTTGCTTCGGCGTCTGGCAGTGCAAGCTCATCATTCTGCCGATGGCTTTCCGGCGCCGCTCCTACGCTTCCGAGACCCGTTTCGGTGTCTCTCCTCGCGTACTGTTCAACCTCGCGTTTCTAATATTGTTCCTGTTCCGGAGCGAATCGGTTCTGCTCCGTCTCGCTCGATCCCGGCGCCGGCAGCGGCCTATCGGGTCATCCTGCGGCTGATCTTGCCGATCGCTTCTTCTGCCGTCGTCCCCGTCAATTCACAAAGCGCCGGATTCGCACGCTGTTTGCCATACCAATCGCCAAACACGTAAAGATCACGGACGACCCCCCATAGCTCATGAGGGGCAGGGGAATCCCGGTGACCGGCAAATAGCCGACCACCATCCCGACGTTGACTAGAACCTGAAAAGCGAACACTCCCCAAAAACCGGCCACCAGGAACATGCCCGCCGCGTCGGGCGCCGTCTGGGCGCAATACACGAGACGCGACATGGCTATGCCGTAGAGCATCAGGGCGAGCATCACGCCGAAAAATCCGTGCTCTTCCGCGTAGGCCGCAAAGATGAAATCCGTGTGGGGGACGGGCAAAAACCGCAGTTGCGTCTGCGTGCCCTGCGTGATCCCTTTTCCCCAAAGCTGCCCGGAGCCGACGGCGATTCTCGACTGCAAGACCTGATAGCCGGAATCCTTCGGGTCCGCTTCCGGGTTCAGGAACGTGGCGATGCGCTCCTTCTGATACGGTTTCAGGAAATGCATCGCCACCGGGAGCGCCAGCACTCCGATCAAAAGCATCGCCGCAAAATACCGCAGCCGCAGCCCGGCCAGAAACACCGTGATGAGGGCAATGGGAAGCATCGTCAAAGCGGTCCCGAGATCCGGCTGCACGGCGATGAGAACCGTCGGAATCCCTACGGCGATCGCCACTTTGACGAGGTCCAGGAGAGACACTTCGCCCGCCTGGAACTCCCCGAAGAACCGAGCCAGCAGCAGGATGACGGCCAGTTTCGCGATTTCGGAGATCTGGATGCTGAACCCCCCCAACTGGATCCAGCGGCGGGCGCCGCCGATCTGGTTCCCCACCAGCAATGTCGTCACCAACAAAGCGAGAACGATCAGATAGAACCAGGGGGCGTAATTCAGCAGACTGTGATAATCATAGAAACAAACGAACAGCAGCAATCCAATCCCTAGCAAGACCCAGTAGATCTGCCGGACGTGAGCGCCGGCAAACTTGGTTCCGGCGGTGGCGCTGTAAATCTGCACGATCCCCATGGCAGCGATCAGCAGCGTGGCGCCGAGCAACACCCAGTCGGAATCTTTCCAGGAGATCAGACGGTTCAAACTTCCCTTCCTTGGCCTCCGGGCTTCCGCTCAACCTCCGACGCGGCCGGACGGGGCCAGAGCAGCAGGCTGCGCGCCCGGCTCCTCCCGGTTCGCCAGTTGCGGCTGAATTCCCTTCTTCTTGTCAAAGTAAGCCTTAATCACGTCGCGGGCGAGCGGAGCGGCCAGATAGCCGTGCTCGCCGCTCTGGTAGAGCACCACGACCACAATCTCGGGATTGCGGCGCGGGGCCAGCCCGACGAACCAGGCGTTGTCACGGAGCGCATCGCCCTCTTCCCCGTCCGCGCCCTGGGCGCTGCGAGCGGCCGCGACGCTCGCCACCTGTGCCGTGCCCGTCTTCCCACCCACGTCGAGGCCGGGAATGCGCGCGCGTCCGCCCGTGCCTCCTTGGTTCACGACTCCGTACAAAGCGTCGGTGACCGCCGCCACGGTCTCTTCCGACAAGGCCACGCGAACTTCCCCGTCCGAGGGAAGCTGTCGCCCCTGGGCCACCAGTTCGTCGGTGGGGACCAGGTGGGGCCGCACGAAATGCCCCTCCGAGGCAATTCCGCCGATGCTGTAGGCGATCTGCAGCGGCGTGGTCGTCAACGCGCCCTGCCCGATGGCGAGCGAAATGGTCTCGCCCGGAAACCATCGTTCGCCGAAGACCCGCTCTTTCCACTGCGGGGAAGGGACCGTTCCGGCCTGCTCGTGAGGCAGGTCAATGCCGGTCACGTGCCCGAGCCCGAATCGCTGGGAATAATCCGCGATGAGGTCCACGCCGAGATTCCGCCCGAGGTTGTAGAAGAATACGTCGCACGAATGCACGATGGCGTGGTGCAGGTCCATGCGCCCATGTCCGCGGCTCTGCCAGCAACGGAAGTAGCGGCCATAGAAGGACGCGCCGCCGGGGCAGTAAAACGTGGTATCCGGTGTGGCCGTCCCGGACTGCAAGGCGGCGGCCGCCAGCAGAATCTTGTAGACCGATCCCGGCGCGAGCTGCGCCTGAATGCTGCGGTTGACCAGCGGGAGATTCCGATCGTTCACCAGCCGTGACCAATCCTGGCCGGAAATCCCGCTCGTAAACAGGTTGGGATCGTAGGTCGGGCGGCTTACCAGCGCCAGCACTTCGCCGGTTCGCGGATCGAGCGCCACCAGCGCTCCGTTGTCTCCCTGGAAGCCCTGCTCGGCAATCGCCTGCAAGTCGTAATCTATCGTCAGCCGCAGGTCCCGCCCTGCCACGGGGGGGCTTTCATCGAGCGAGGCCATTTCCACGCCGAACGTGTTGACAACGATTCGCCGCGCCCCGTCCTTTCCCTGCAAGATGCCGTTATACTGCCTCTCGATTCCGGCCTTTCCGACCAGATCGCCGGGCTCCATCAGGGCCAGCTCGGGGAGGTCGAGATCATTTTCCGAGACCTCGCCGACGTAGCCGAGCAGGTGCGCCGCGAAGCCCTCCCGTGGATACCCACGCCGCTGAACCGTCATCAAGTCGAGCCCCGGATACTCGCTGCGGTGTGACTCGACGAAGGCGACATCCTGCCAAGAAGCCTTCTCACGCAGCGAAATCGGCCGCAGAGGGGCGCGCCGCCGCGCGGATTCTATTCGCCGCGACAGGTCCGCAGGCTCCATCCTCAGTCCGGCGGCGATGGCAGGCAAGTGCTCGTCAATCTGTCTCGCATCGCCCCACTTCGCGACGATGCTGAATGCCGGAGAGTTGTCCACCAGCACACGGCCTTCGCGGTCGAGGATGCGCCCGCGCGCAGCCGGAATCGAAATTTCTTTGATGTGGTTTCGCTCGGCGAGGCGGGAATAGTACTCCGGCTCGCGAATCTGGAGCCGCCAGAACCCGGTAATCAGAAACAGGAAGACCGCCACCACGCCCCACTGCAAAAAAACCAGTCTGCGCGCGGCGTAGCGGGTTTCCTTCGCTGAAAACTCCATCGAGATCAACCGCATTCACTCTCAACAACTTGCACTTCTACGAACCCGTCCCCAGGCAGCCCTCTCAGGCAGGCCTTCGGAACCGATCCAGTACCTTGAAGAGTAGCACACCGACTAGGGCGTTGACAAGCGTCCCGACGAATCTTCCGCGTGTATCCCACTCAATCAATTGGCCTAATAGAATGGCTCCCAGCAGATAGAACAAAGCGAAGTGTAACCCATAGAGAATACAAACAGTTAGGAACCTGACCCCGCCGCTTTCGGTGTCCACGTAGGCACTGGCTGAGGAGGTCACATATCCGATAACTGTCTTGACAGCGCCAAACAGGCCGATCGGCCCGCGGGTCAAACTGTCCTGCGCAATCCCGATCACGGCCCCGACCAGCAGCGCCGTCACGGGGTCGCGGCGGCTCAGCGCAACATAGATCACCACCAGCAGCGGCAGATCGAGCAGCGTCACCGAAGGCAGGTGCAGCGGGAGGTAACTCTGCAGCGCCAGCGCCAGAAACGAGGCCACGAAAATCGCCGCCAGCCGGAAGCGGTAGACTTCCACTTTCCGCGTTGGCTCGGCCCCCAGCAGCACCGTGTACAACACTCCCGAAGCGCGGAGTGAAGATTACACCAAAAGCAGTGATTAGTGAATAGCGACGGAGTGGATGAGTGGATAGTCGAAGACAAAAAGCAGTGAATAGTGATGAGTGGATAGTGATCGGTGGTTAGGGGCAAGACAACAAAACAGAAAGAACCGGAAATGCGAATAGAGTGCCTGTCATCCCGAGGAGCCCTTCGGCTGACCGGCCTGCACTTCTGTTCCCTGTTCCCCACTTCCCATTCCCTCGTACAATAGTCAGCGATGTCGCGCCGAACGCCAGCATACCGCAAGCTCGAAGGTCAGCACCATCCGCTCGCCAAGCGTGTCCGCCGCATGGTCCGCTGGGGCGAGCTCGCGGACGGCGGCTTGGTGCTGCTCGAAACGGCGCGCCTGATCGAGGACGCTCTCGCGTCGGGGGTTTCGATTTCCGCGTTGCTGCTGCGGAGCAACGCCAAAGCTCGCTTTGGCGATCTGCTCGCAAAACTCCCCGCCGAAACCGTGCTCTATGAAGTCGCCTCCGCGGTCTTCAAAACTTTCGTCACGACGGAGACCAGCCAGGGAATTCTGGCGCTGGCCGAACAGCCGTCCTGGCGCGAGGAGGACGTCTTCCTTTCTCGCTCGCCTTCCCGCCTGCCCGCGCTGATTCTGGTTCTCGCCGGATTGCAGGACCCCGGCAACCTCGGCGCCATCCTCCGCGCCGCCGAAGGTTTCGGCGCTACCGGCGCGCTGCTCGCTTCCGGCACGGTCAGTCCGTACAACGCCAAAGCCCTCCGCGCCACCGCCGGAGCTATTTTTCGCCTCCCGATCTTGCGCGGCTTATCCGCTGACGAAATCGTGGCGCTGTTGCGCAGAAGGCGCGTCCAACTGTTCACGACAGTGGTCGCCGGCGGCCTGCCTCCTGTGCGCGCCGATTTCACCGCGCCCCTCGCCGTGGTGTTCGGCTCCGAAGCCGTCGGCGTCCTGCCGGAGTTCCGCA
>CAYWWM010000095.1:0-8079 GCA_964461735.1 uncultured Solibacteraceae bacterium
GGGAGTGGCTGAACCGCCTGCGGCTCTCTCTTTCTCCGTCGGCATCCGGGCGCTGCGCAGTCCAGCAATCGACAAACAAAATGGCAGGAAATACAATGGCGGTCTCCTTCGTCAGCAAAGCGGCGGCATAGAGCGAAAGCGCCCCCCTTCGCAGCGCGGCGCGAGGCGATTGGCGGGCCCTTCGCCAAAGCAGCAAGCTGCCCAGAATTCCGACAGCCGCCAGCCCGTCCGTGATTCCCGAGACCCAAACCACGTTTTCGATGTGGACCGGGTGCACCCCAAAAAGGAGCGCTCCTGTGGCCGGGATCCAGGGTTGCTGGAAATCGAGGCGTAGCAGGAGGAATAGAAGAGCCGTTACCAACAGATGGATGCCCAGGGCCGACAGATGCCAAGCTGTGGAATTCAATCCGAATAGCGCATGGTTCACCCGGAGGAATAAGACGAACAGAGGGCGGTAGTATGCCTTGGTCGAAGCGCCCGGCTCAAACAGGTCCCCGATGGAAGTGCGAAAATAGGAAGGTATAGCCTGCCAGCTTCGGATCGCTTCGTTGGCGACGATCTGTTTGTCATCATCATAGACAAATCCATATTGCAAAGAAGGCCCATAGGGGATGGCCGTGAGAATAACCACGAACAGCAATAGACCCCCCGCTCTCCCGGACGCTCTGTTTCTGTCTTCCAAGCTGGTCCCTGGCGGAGATGTGGCGGATTCAGCGGGTTGGCCGGAAGGATCTCTTGGCCCGAATGGATTCATTGCCCGGTTACCCCTCTCTCTTGCGACCGGCCGGCTTCGCGCGCGGCGCGCAGATCGGCCAGCAGCTTCCCCACGTCGCCCAGGTCGCCCCAGTATTGAGCGAAGAAGGACGAGAAGCGGGAAGTCTGGCCGGTGATCATCAGGGAAATTCCGAGCGCCCGGCGCGCCTCGGCGAGGTCGCCTCGCTTCCAGTGCAGGAATCCTTCCACGACCCAAAGGCGCGGGTTGCCCGTGCTCCGGCTTTTCCCCGTTTCGATGGCTTGGCTTGCTGCTTCGAGATTCCCCTGCAAAATGTAGGCTCGCGCGAGGCCGGCGTACGCGTCGGTGACCCAGTTGGGATTTCCCGATGCGGCTGCGGGGTTTGCGAGCGCCTGCCGGTAGAAGCGGATCGCCTCCGGATAGTTCCTGGCGCTCAGCGTCAGCGCGTCGGCGAGATTCACGAGGTAGAGCGGCGCCGGCCGCAGCTCCACGGCCCGAACCAGATGGTCTCCGCCCCGCTGCACCTGCCCTGCTTTCATCAGGACGAGCCCTAAGTTTTCATGACAGTGCGCGGAAGCTGGGCAAGTCCGGATGGTGGTTTCCCACAACGTCAAGTCGTCCTTCCAGACTGGAACGCGAATCGCGGTGCGCCAGGCAAACACAAGCAAAAGGAAGCACATGGCTCCTTGCCACGCTACGCGACTCCAGTCGTGGTGCGCACGGTCCAGGAAGTCAAAGAAGAACCCGCTCCCCAGGACAAGCAGGCCGATCATCGGGATATAGAGATAGCGATCGGCGACCCAAATCCCGAAGGGAATGATCTGCAAGACGGGGGCGAGAAAAACCAGGAACCACAGCGCCCAGAATTGAATCCTCCGGCTACTTCGGACCAGAAACGCTGCGAGCGCCAGGAGGGCCGTCCACAGCGCAGCCAGGACCCAGGTGAAATCGAGCGTGACGGGGAAAACGTACCACGCCGACAGCGGATGCGGAACCAACGTCATTTGAACATAGAAAAAGATGAACAACGGCAGATTCATAACGTGGACGCCGAGGCCGCCGTAGTACCCGGGGCTGTCCATCCATGGCGTTCCGAGGAAGCTAAAGAGGTGAACTCCTACCATGATGGCGGAGACGAGGAAGAAACCCGCCAGACTCGCCACGGTCTTCCGGTCAAACGAACGCCGTTCGCGATAGTCCCACAACAGGAAGATGGCAGGGACCACCACAGTGTTGATTTTCGAGAGGACGGAGAGGACCAGGAACACGGCGCACAGAATGCCGGACCCCCAGCCGCCCTGCTCCCGGAGCCGCAGAAACGCGAGGAACGAAAGCAGGAAGAACAGGAAGGCCAGCGTGCTTTTAGTCTCCGACACCCAGGCGACCGTCTCGACGCTGGTTGGGTGGACCGCATAGAGCAGGCACGCCAGCAGCGCGATGCGGGCGGATTCGATCCTCGCCAGGATCAGGTAAAGCAGGAAGAGGCACGCCACGTGCAACACGATCTGCGCGAGGTGATATCCGAACGGTTCCGTGCCGACCACTTGATAGAGGAGGGCAAGAAAAGTGTGGTGCACGGGAGCGTAGTGCCCCAGGTAGGTTCGAGTCCAGACGGCGTTCACTTGAACGGAAGTCAATCCTTGGATGCGGTAGTTGGTCTGGACGTAATAGAAATCATCCCAGACAAACTCGTAGTAGAGCGTCGGTCCGTAGAGCGCCAGGGTAACGCTCAGCAGCAGGGCATACGGCAGGAGCCTGCCCCAGGAATTCGGACGCGCTGCAAAGTCGAGCACCATGTGGGCTGCCGCGTGGCTAGAAAATGAACGTCCGGCGCGCTAAGGGCTCTTCACTGGATCGGGGCGGAGATTCTTATCTGGGGGAACCGCCAGAGCAGCCTGAAGATGAGGATCGGCAGCACGCCGAAGCGCACCAGAAAGCGAAGCGCGGCGAAGGCGCTGTCCCCCGTCAGATATCCTTGCTGCAGCCTCAGCCAAACCACGGCCCCCAGCACACCCAGCAGAACGAGCAAGGCGGCCACAGCGGCCAATGGCATGGGACGGCGCGTGGACTTCTGTTGAGCGCCAAGCCGGCCGAGCCGCCCGAGCGCCTCTCCAAACAGACCTGGGCGAAGGATTTCGATTCCCAGCGCCGCATACACCCAGAGCCGCGGGCTAATTGTCTCCGGGCCATAAGCAGAAAACAGGAACGGGCGGGGATAAACGAGCAAGTAAGCGTAGAGCCCATCCAGCACATGCCGGACGGCGAATTCCGGCAGCCCAAGCATGTAGCGCGGTTCCTGAATGTAGTTGGCGAGGTTGTTTACCGCCAAGGTCAGGAATAGGCTGGCCCACACGAGAAATCCAAGCCGCAAGGCGAATCGCCATCCGTTCTGCAGCGTGGTGGCTTCGCGTGTGCACACCCAGGCGGCCAGCAGGGAACAGATCACCAGACCCAGCATCACATCCACCGCCAGCAAATAGTATTGTCCCTGCGCGCGACTCAGAATCACGACCCCCAGCAACGCCACCGCAGGTGCAAGCCGCAAAGCCCAATGCCCGGCGTATGCCGTTCGCCGCAGGATGGCCAGAGAGCCTACCAGGGCACACAACCAGGCCAGCAGGCGGAGCAGGCTATGCACTTCCATCCATAGTCTTTGCTCTCTGGGAGGCAAGTCCGCGGCCTGGTGAAACCAGTCGAGAACCTCCCGGTGGATTCCTCGGTCCTGCAGCTCGGTGAAATGGTCCGCCGTCGGGGAGACACCGAGGCGGCGCGCCGTGCCGGCCGCGAAATCCCCGACTGTAGTATTTTCCATAGCCGTGGTGCCTGCGCTCGCCTGGAAGGCGTCCCGCATACGGTTGAGTACGCGAAACTCGTCGTACAGCCCGGTAGCCCAGAGCAGGTTGCGGGGGCCTTCCGGCGTCACGTCGGCCTCCATCCCGATCGAGGCTACGGCGGCGATGGTGGGGTCGGCCAAGGCCGCTTCGATCGCCACGGTTCCACCCACCGAGTGACCCGCAATGACGATGCGACCGGGATCCACTCCGGGCAGACTCCGCAAATAGGCCACGGCGGCTGCCGCGTCCGCGCGGAGGACTTCCTGCACGTTTCCGCGCAGGAGCTGGCGGTTTTCCTCCGGCGCTCGCCCGCGCCAATCAAACGCCAGCACCACAAAACCGGATTGTAACAATTCCAGCGCGAGCAGGCGCGCGTATTCCGGAGGATTATTGAGAGGCTGGCAGATGACCGCCGCGGGCGCTCGCGGGTAAACCGCCGGTTCCGGGAAGAACCCTACGACCCACAACGGCATGCCCCGCTCATTGTCAATCCGCGCATACTGAAGGCGATGGGACGGCTCGGGCAGGGAGTGCGCAAGCAGTAGGAAAAGCGCACTCAACGCCAGCGCCGGCGCGCCGGAACGAGAAGCCGATAGGCGCATGTCGTTTGTCCCGCTTCCTTAGACTCGAAGGCCCCTCCCAACTTTTCGTGGCGCTTTATTCCGCTGCCGATTATAACTCCTTGCGGCCCGCCCACTGGGCTTATTCCTTTGGCAAGCGAGCACCCCGTGGGTCTATGGGTTCTCGGCAAGACGGAGCGCGCGCAGCAATTGCCTGACCTCAGAGCCGTTGCCCCACACGCCGTAGAGGTAGCCTCCCACGTCGGGAGGCTCTCCGGCCAGCAGCAGCGCCTGCCCCAGCGCCTCGCGGGCCTCCGCGAGGTTTCCTTCTTTCCAGGAGAGGAACGCCTGGACCGCCCACCGGCTCGGCTCCCGGGCGTTGCTTTCCATGCCGGCGGCGAGGGCGCGGCGGGCTTGCGGAAAGTCGCCTGCCAGGAAGTGGGCGCGCGCCAGCTTGCCGTATAGCTCCGCCCGCATCGGGATCGGCGTCTTGGACAGCGCCGCGTTGTACGCCGCCAGAGCCTGCCGGTAATCCCGCGCGTAGGTCGTGTAGGCGTCGCCGAGCCGCATGAGATAGTCGGTGGCGTCGCGCAGCTCCACGGCCCGGATCAGCTCCCGCATGCCGCGCTCTGTCTGTCCGTTCTCGAGCAGCGCCGCGCCGAGGCTCACGTGGCAGTAGGCCGAGGTGTCGCAGCCCGGCGTGGTGGCCTCCCAGAGCGCCACGTTGTTTCTCCACACCGGCACGTGCACGGCGGCGCTCCACCCGAGCAGCAGGAGCGCGGAAGCCATCGCGAGATCGAGCGCCCCGGACCCCGCGAGATTTCGGGCCCGATCGCGGATCCGGAAAAATCCCAGCCCCGCGAGCACGAAAGCGCCAATCGCCGGGATGTAGAGATACCGATCCGCCACCCAGATTCCAAACGGAAAGATCTGCAGCACGGGAGCGAGGAAACCCAGGAACCAGAGTCCCCAGAACTGCGCGGCACGGTTGCCCCGCGAAATCAGCCACAACAGTCCGAGCAGCGCGGCCCAGGCCCCCACCAGGGTCCAGTTCCACGCCTCGTAAATCGGAAACATGCGCCAGGCCGAGACCGGATGCGGGAATACGATCATCTGCGCGTAGAACCACACGAAGCGGGGCAGATTCATCAGATGCACCCACACGCTGAGGTAATAGGAAGCGCCCCCGGTCTCGGCCGAGCCGTAGAAGCTCAGCAAATGAATGCCCACGAACGCCGCGCTGAGCAGAAAGAACGCCGCGAGGCTCCGCAGCCGGTCCTTGGTAAGCGTCCCTTGCCGGTAGTCCCACAGCAGGAAGACAGCCGGCGCAACCACCGTGTTGATCTTCGAGAGCATCGAGAGCAGCAGAAAGAAGCCGCACCAGAAGCCCCACCGGAAGCTGTCGGCCCCCTGCCCCGCTTCCCGCAGGCGCAGGAAGAACCCGAAGGAAAGCAGAAAAAAGAGCAGCGCCAGCGTGCTCTTCGACTCCGAGACCCAGGCGACGGTCTCGATGTTCGGCGGGTAGACGGCGAAGAGCAGGCTTGCCAGGAAGGCGATGCGCGGCGACTCCATTCGGCAGAGGAGGCGGTACAGCAGGCAGAGGCAGGCCGCGTGGAGCAGGAGCTGCGCCAGGTGGTAGCCGAACGGCTCCATCCCGAACACTGCATGCACCAGAGCCAGAAACGTCAGGTTGACGGGAGCATAGTGGCCCAGGTAGGTCCCGGTCCAGATGGCGCCCAAACGTTCGAGCGAAAGTTCCTGGATCGGGAAATTGCGGCCGATGTAGTAGGCATCGTCCCAGACAAACTGGAAGTGCACGGTCGCGCCGTAGACCGCCAACGTGATGCTCAGGAGAATGCCGTAGGGGATGAGCGCCTGCCAGGAGCGCAGCCGTTCGGGAAGCTCGAAGAATGAGGTGCGGTGATCCATTGCATTGAGGAGGTAGCGGGAGCGCAATCTCAGGTTCGCTCGGCGAGGACGGTGAGCGTGCCGCCGCGGCTGCGCGCCGCATCCCAGAGCGCGCTCCCAAGCGCAGGCCCCGCCAGCAGAGTTGCCGCGCCGAGCCGTTGCGCCTTGTCCGCCGCGTCGGCGGGCTGTCCTTTGAGCACCGCGTAGAGCCCGTTATCGTCCGCCCACGCCCGGTTCATCCAGCTTTGCAGCGTCCCGTACCAGTCGTACTCGAAGGAGAACGTCGAGCAGCGGGCGGCGCGGAAGCCGGCTTTGGCGAGCAGCGCTTCGAGGCTGCGCTGCCGGAAGTGCCACAGATGCCTCGGCAGGTCCAGGTGAAACCAGTGGCGGCCGGCGGCCTCGGCCTGCGCTCCGCCGAAGTTCGGGACCGCGACCGAGAGCCAGCCTCCCGGCGCCAGGATGCGGCGAATCTCCGCGAGCGACGCCAGCGGCTCCCGCAAGTGTTCGAGCACGTGCCAGAGCGTCACCAGCCGGAAATGCCCGTCCGGGAAGCGGCACGCCGCGAGGTCTTTGTAGAAGACGTGGGGCACGGGATGCTCTTCAGGCGAAGGCCGCTCCAGACCGTAGGCTTCGTAGCCGGCCGCGCGGGCCATTCGCACGAGCGTCCCGCGTCCGCAGCCGATATCGAGCAGGCGCGCTCCGGGAGGGAGCACGCCGCGAACGCCGCGCCATTTCATCCACGTCAGCGCGCGAATCCCGGCCTCGACGGGCGACAGAAATTTCTTCCTCCCTTTCCCGTAATAGGCTTCGTCGTAGTGGCGGGCGAGCTCCTGCTCGGACGGCTGCGGAGAGAGGAACCCCGCGCCGCAGGCGGCGCACTCGGCCATCGGGAACGGCGCGGTTTCCAGGCGCGAGCGCGGCGGGCTCAGAGCGCCGCACAGCGGGCACGCCGGCGGCGGGCTATAGGAACTGTTTGAAGCGGTAAATTCCGGAGCGATGGACAAAGTATTTTAGAATCGTTTTCAAGATGCCGAGGCCGTAAATGCATCCCTGGCCGAAGTTGACCGACGAGCAATCGAAGCTGTAGCGCGTGCTGACCGGGATCTCTTTGAACCGCACTTTCTTCAGAACCAACTGCACCAGGATTTCGTTGTCGAAGACGAACCCTTCCGAGTTGGCCTCGAAATTCACGCCTTCGAGCGCCGCGCGCGTGAAGGCTCGGTAGCCGGTGTGGAATTCCGAGAAGCCCGTGCGCAGGGCCAGGTTTTCCGTCCCGGTCAGAATCTTGTTGGCGACGAACTTCCAGCGCGGCATCCCCCCCGCGAGCGGGTCGCCGAGCATGCGCGACGCCAGCACCACGTCGGCTTCCCCGGCGCGCAGCGGCGCCACCAGGTCGCCCACGATCGTCGGGTCGTACTGATAGTCCGGGTGGAGCATCACAATGAAGTCGGCGCCGCGCTGGAGCGCCGTCGTGTAGCAGGTCTTCTGGTTGCCGCCGTAGCCCCGGTTCTTGCGGTGGCGGACCGCCGTGATGGGAAGCTTGTTGGCGATCGCCCAGGTGCCGTCGGAGCTGGCGTCATCCACCAGGATGATCTCGTCATAGCTGCTCGGAGGGATGTGGTAGTAGGTCCTCTCGAGCGTCCGGGCGGCGTTGTAGGCCGGCATCACCACCACCGTCTTGCCGGGACGGCTTACCGGCTGCGTCTGGTTCTCCGTTCTCGTCTGCGGAAGCGTCATCCCCCACTCTCGCTCTTCTGAGGCCGAATTTTATCATAGGCGAAAGAGGGGGCGTGAGGAATGGAATTCAGCGGCGCCTGTTCGAGAGGCGGATCGCCGGGAAGATGGCATTTCAGGCGGGAGAACAGCAGCATCCTCTGAGCTATGACGAGCCACCGGAGCTGCATTGCGTTTCTGTCCGGACAAACTGATAGCCGTCCCACGGGGCATGAATCAGAAGAAAGCTCAACGGTTCGCTGCGACTCAGGTTGCGCACCTCGTGTTGATATCCCGGCGGCATCGCGCAAAACGAGCGCGGTTTGAGGAG
>CAYWWM010000096.1:0-8051 GCA_964461735.1 uncultured Solibacteraceae bacterium
AAGCTCTCCAGACCCCTTTCACTATCTCCCAATTTTAGCTGGGTGAGCCCGAGCGTGATCCAGGGGAAACTGTGCCGGGGATTGGTGTCACGAAGCGGAATCATGCTGTTATTCTGCCGCCGGGCAGGCTTTCTACGCGGCCGGCATGGAAGCCGAGCCGCCTGAGGCGGGGTGAATCGCCCAGGGTAACTCTAGCCCCGGGCGCGAGGGAATGCAACCCGGCTCGAAGGCCCATGAGGCATGTTAGAATGGAACCACGGGAACGGGCGCGGTGAATTGCGCTGTCCCGCAGGCTCGCAGGTTGCCTCAGCAACGGCGAGCCGGAGACGGGGGACCTGTGGCGGTAGGCGAGGCCCAGCGCGGCCGGCCGGGCGCATCCCGGGGAAGCGATTCGATGCTGCTCAGCGCGGAACGCCGGGCGCGGATCCGGCAGCGGCTGCAGCCGATTCTGAGGGAGTACGACCCGGAATTGCTTTTCCTGGCGGCCTTCGTGGATTCGACCCGCGAATACCTGGCCGTGGTGGTGCAATTGGCGGATAGGCCGGTGCTGCTGAAATTTCGCTGGGTGGATTTCATCAGCACTCCCGACGACGCTCTGCAAAGCGACATCCGCTCGCAACTGACGCAGAGGCTCGGCCGGTCCGAGCCGCGTGTGGAGGCGCCATCCTCCCCGGGGTCCTAGCATCCGCGTGCCCCTGTGTTGCGAAAGATTCGGGCCGCGGAATGCTCATTGTGTTGCCGCGCCATTCGCACTACAATGACCACGGCTTTCCCCCCGGATGCCTATGGGTGACGAACGAGAACCGAGCCTGACACTGGAAAGCGGGGGCCAACTGATCCTGGAGAGCTGCCCGGACTCCGCGGTCTTGTTCGACCGGAACTGGACGCTGGTCTACGCGAACCCTACCTTCCAGCGGAGATTCGCGCCGCGCAGGCCGGCCGAGGGAAGCAACTTCCTCTCGTATCTGGATAGCGCCTCGGCCTCCCGGCTGCGAGACCTCCAGCCGCAGTTGCAGCAAGCCAGCCGGCAGATCGAATTGAACCACGTGACGGCCGAACCACGGACCGTCTCGCTGCAATACTCCTTTTTCCCGGCCGGCGTCTCCGGTCACGAACCCCTGGTGGCAGGCATCGGGCGCGACCGCGCCGGCGACCTGGCAACCCTGTTCGAGACGATTCAGCTCAACCTGGACCTCGAGCAAAAACAGAAGGAACTCTCGGAAGCGAACGCGCGGCTCGAGCAGCTCGCCATTACCGACCAGATCACGGAGCTGTATAACCGGCATTATTTCTTCCAGGTCTCGCAGCACTTCTGGGAAGAGGCCAAGCGCTATCGCCTGCCGCTCGTCGTCATCCTGATGGACATTGACAACTTCAAATCCGTCAACGATCACCACGGCCACTTATTCGGAGATTTTGTGCTCAAGGACACTTCGCGGCGGCTGCGCAAAAACACGCGCAAGTCCGATATTCTGGCGCGCTTCGGCGGCGAGGAACTGATCGTGCTCGCCTCCAATACCGACATCCTGACAGGGCAGGTGCTGGCCGAACGCCTGCGGCTTTCAATGGCCTCGGAACGGTTCATCATGGGCAACTGCTCGGCGGTGGTGACGATCAGCGCCGGGATTTCCGGAACCGAGCTGGCCGACTTCCCAACCTTTGACGCGCTGCTCGATTCGAGCGACCAGGCCCTCTATGGGGCCAAGCGCGCCGGGAAAAACTGCGTCTTTACATACGCCGCCCCGTGCCAGGATGAAACAAACTACGGAGGAACCCCCGGAGGAAATCCATGACGCCAGACCGAGTCGCGCCGATCGAGCAACTCCCTGTCCCGAGTGCGCCCCCTCGCGGCAACTGGGGCTCCCGGACGGCGCTCGATCCGGTGGACCGCTACTTTGAGCTGTCGCTATTCTTCCTGCTGGCGGTCGGGTTCCTGACCCTCGCTGGAACCGGCAAGATGGACTTCTTCACGCTGGCGCTGATGGGCGCTGCGCTGGCGGGCCGGGCCATGTTGCTCTGGCGCGGCAGCGGCTTGCAGCTTTCGCCGGCCCTGGTCACCCGCCTGACCCTTCTTTACATCCCCTTTTATTTCCTGGACTTTCTCTTCCTCGAAGCCGCCGCCGAAACCATTTTGGAACGGATCCTGCTCGCCACCATCCATCTGGTTTTCTTCACGGCGGCGGTCAAGATGTTTTCGGCGCGCGCGACGCGCGACTACATTTATCTGGCGGCGCTGGCCTTTTCGCAGATGCTGGCGGCGGCCACGCTCACCGTGCGCACGTCGTTCCTGCTCTACTTTGCGTTGTTTCTGATGCTCGCCATCATGACGTTCACGAGCCTGGAGATCAAGCGCTCCCGCGCGCGCGTGGCGGAGGGGGGGGACCGGCCTCCGTCGCCCCCGTCCAATGATCCGTTGGCCCGGCTGTCCTCCGCGCTGAGCGGGACCGCGGCTGTGATTTGCGGCGGAACGGTGGTGCTGGCGGTCCTGCTGTTTTTTGTGATTCCGCGCTCGAACCGTGGCTATTTCAGCTCGCTCGCGCTGCCCGCCGACCGCATCACGGGATTCTCCGACCAGGTGGAGCTCGGCGAGATCGGGCAGATCAAGCGGCTCAGCTCGGTTGTCATGCACGTGCAGGCCGACAGCCTGGAGCCGGAACGCGGGGTCAAGTGGCGCGGCATCGGCCTGACCACCTTCGACGGGAAGCGGTGGTTCAACCGCAACCTGCTTTCGGCGAAGGTGGCACGGAACCGCAGTTTTGAGTTCCGCCCCGAGGTCTTCCATCCGAGCCAGCCATCCGAACCGCTGCGCTACACGATTACGCTGCAGCCGGTGGCGAGCGACGCGCTGTTTCTGGCGCTGCAGCCCGTGGAGCTGACGGCGCAGTTCCGGGACATCTGGCTGGATGAAGCCGCCTCCGTGTACCTCCGCTTCGGGTCGAGCTCGCTGGTGCGCTACTCCGCGCTGTCGGATATCGCCGAGCCGGATGCCGCTTCCCTGCGCGCGGCCAGCGGCCCGATCCCGCCGTTCATCGAGGAAATCTATTTGCAGTTGCCTCCCGTAGACCCTGCCGTCCGGCAGATGGCTCTCGACGTGACCCGCGACGAGACCTCGACCTACGACAAAGCCCGCGCGATCGAGGCGTATCTGCACGCCAACTACGGATACACGCTCGACTTGCCGACCGCGATGCCGGACGACCCGATCGCCTACTTCCTCCTCGACCTTCGGCGGGGACATTGCGAGTTCTTCGCCTCGTCCATGGCCGTAATGCTGCGTTCGCTGGGCATCCCGACCCGGCTGGTGAACGGCTTCCTGCAAGGCAGCTTCAACGACCTCTCCGGCCAGTACACCGTCCGAGCGAGCGACGCGCACACCTGGGTGGAAGTTTACTTCCCGACCTATGGGTGGGTCAGCTTTGACCCCACGCCTCCCGCGGGCCGCTCCAGCCAGGCGCTGCTCTTGGGACGCCTCAGCCTTTACATGGACGCCTTCCAGACGTTTTGGGAAGAATGGGTCATCAACTACGACATCATCCACCAGGTCACGCTGGCGCGGCAGCTCGAGCGGTCGTCGCGCGAGATCAGCCGGGAGTCGCGGCAATACTTCCGCGAGCAGTATCGCGCCATGGTCGGGTTCGTCCGCCTGCGCACCGAGGCCCTGCTCCAGAATCGCGCCGCGGCCATCGTGTTGCTGGCGATGGCTGCCCTCGCGTCGTTTGCCTTGTTTCAACGGAAGGCGCTCACGCGCTGGTTCCGCGAACAGCGGATGCTGCGGCACGCCCGCCAGGGAAAAGCCAGCCCCGAGGACGCCACGCTGGCCTACCTGCGCCTGTTGCGCCTGCTCGAACGCTCGGGGTTCCGCAAAGCGCCCGCCCAGACCCCCACCGAGTTCGCGCGTTCGGTGCCCGAGCCGGCCGGCCCGCTGGTCCGCAACTTCACGCAGCTTTACTTGCGCAGCCGCTTCGGCCGCCTCACCCACGAACTCCCGCGCCTGAGCTCCCTGCTCGAACAAATCCAGGCTTTGCGCCGCACTCCAAAACCATCCGAGCCGCAACCGTAAGGGAGCGGTGGTTCGGCATTCGGGAATCGGGAATCGGGAATCGCAGAATGAACCTTGGCGATTTCCGAGCGGTGAGTCGCGGAGCCTGTTTGTCTAGGTGCACGGCTCCGATGTGATTCTGCTAGAATTCCACCGTCAAGGTACAATCTGTGATTGCGTTAGTTTAAGGCGCAGTTTTGCCGAGTGGGGGGGCGTTCATGCGGTATGACAACGTGCTCGGTGCAGTCGGCCGGACGCCGCTCATTCGGCTGAATCGGATTGCCCAGGGCGTCCCCGCGCCGGTCTACGTGAAGGCCGACCACCTGAATCCCGGCGGCAGCGTCAAGGACCGCATCGCGATCACCATGATCGAAGACGCCGAGCGGCGCGGATTGCTCAAGCCGGGCGGCACCATCGTCGAAGGCACTTCCGGCAATACCGGCATGGGCCTGGCGCTGGTGGCCGCGGTGAAGGGCTATAAAGTCATTTTCACTATCAACGACAAGCAGTCCCAGGAAAAGATGGACGCGCTGCGCGCGCTCGGCGCGGAAGTCATCGTCTGCCCCACCGCGGTCGAGCCGGAGGATCCGCGCAGCTATTACTCGGTCGCCAAGAAACTCGCCGAGGAAATTCCCAACTGCTACTACCCCAATCAGTACGCCAACCCGATGAACCCGCAGGCGCACTACGAGACCACCGGGCCGGAGCTTTGGGAAGATTCCGAGGGCAGGATCACGCACTTCGTCGCCGGCATGGGGACCGGCGGAACACTGACCGGCGTCGGCCGTTACTTGAAGGAAAAGAATCCGAAGATCCAGATCATCGGCGTGGACCCAATCGGATCGCTCTACTATGACTTCGTCAAGAAAGGCGTAGTCGGCAAGGCGCAGCCCTACGTGGTCGAAGGCATCGGCGAGGACTTCTTCCCCACGACCATGGACCTTTCGCTGCTCGACGACGTGCAGCAGGTCACCGACCGCGAGTGCTTCGTCTGGACGCGCAAGCTCGCCCGCATGGAAGGGATTTTCACCGGCGGCTCAACCGGCGCCGCCGTTTGCGCCGCGCTGCGCGTCGCCAGCGCCTTGACGCCCGACCACTTTGTCGTCGCTTTCATCCCCGACTCCGGCAGCCGCTATCTGAGCAAAATTTACAACGACGATTGGATGCGCCGCCACCAGTACTCGGAATCGGAGCTGCAAGTCACCGCCGAGGAAGTGGTGCGCTTGAAGCGTCAACGGCACCCGACGAGTCGCTTGATCATTGCCTCCACGGGGGACACCGCGCGCCAAGCGCTGCATCTGATGCAGGACAACGAGATTTCCCAGCTGCCGGTCTTCGAGGACCACGCCTGCATCGGGACCGTGCGGGAGGACGAAATCCTGAACCTGGCGCTGCGCGGCGCCGACTTGAAGGAACTGGTCCTGCGCGAATGCATGCGAGACCCCCTCCCCGTGCTCGACCCGCAGACCTCGATGGACCGCCTCACGTATCTGCTCACCCGCGAAAGCCCCGCCGTCTTGGTCGAATTGGGAAACCAGCAGTATGAAATCCTGACCAAGTACGACCTCATTGACATGGTCGCCAGCCTGGCGGAGTCAAAAAAAGGGAGTAGGGAGTGGGGAGTAGGGAATGGGGAATAGGGAATGGTGAGTAGTGAGCGGTGAGTGGTGAGTAGTGACTCAGATATCCGCTGTCATCCCGAGGAGCTTGAGCGACGAGGGACCTGCTTCCCTGTTCCCTATTCTCTCCGCGACCGGCTCCTATTATTGAGCATTACATAATATGGTGACACGCAAAGCAGTTCGTCAGGGCACGACTTCAGTCGTGTCGTTCAGCCAGGCACAAAACGTCGGCTTTAGCCGCTGAGGTAAGTCGGAGAACCGCAGCGTGTGCCCATCAGATTGGCAAAGACATCCCTCAGGGGCTAAAGCCCGTTGTCCTTTGGGCCTTTTTCGGCATGGCTGAAGCCATGCCCTGACGGTCCCGGACTCCGGAGTTGTCACTATATTCTGTACTCTTCAATAGAAGGAGACAGAAGTCAGGGGTTAGAAGAAAACGCTGACTTCTTTTTTCCCTACTCACCACTCACCATTCACCACTCACCTTCTTAACCCCGCCGTCCAGTTCAGCACCACGGTAGTGGGAGCGTCGACGTTTTCCTCCGGTGTGAGGAGGAGGAAGCGCTGCCCGTCTGCGGTCACATCGTAATCGTTTCGACCTGCCCCGGATGTGGATCCAGCCGGGGTGAAGGGCAGGTCGAACAGTGCCGTCGGGGAAGCAACTGCCAGCGGGGGACCTGGTTGGATACTGACCGCCATCAGTTTCCGATCCGGCGAGAGATAAAAGATTTCCTTCCCATCTTTCCGCCAGAGCGGCTGGACGCCGCCATTGACCGAAACTCGCACTTTGCTCCGGATTTCCGGGAAGTTGGTGATATACACTTCGTCTCGTCCGGATTCATTCGAGACATAGGCCACCCATCGCACATCGGGTGAGAATCGAGCTTGAACTTCCAGAAACTCCGTCTTCAAGAATACCAATGGCTTCCGCTCGCCGGACAGCGGCAAAATCCATAAGTCCGAGTTGGCCTCTCGGCCTGCGGGAGCCGTGCTGTAAACCAAGAATCGCCCGTCAGAAGACCAATCATTGAGAAACTTGACCTCGTCGGATTGGAAGAGCAGTTCGTCGCTTCCAGCGCCGCTTGCGGGTTTTTGATAAAGGGTACGCCCGCCCGAACGGGTGGAACGGAAGGCAATTCGGTTCCCATCCGGCGACCATAGGGGAGAATTGTCGCTAGCGGGATCGAATGTAAACCGGGAGGCAATCCCGCGGGCAATTTCGAAAAGCCAGATTTCATCGTTGGGAGGATCGTTCGTTTCCATCGCAATCCATTTTCCGTCCGGCGATAGCTGGGCGTTACGATGGTTCCCCGACATTCCAACCGGCCCGAGCTCTTTGCCGGCGCGGTCCCGGAACACAAGCCTTCGCCCCCCACCCGTATTCCTACTGTCATACGCCAGCACCCCCTGCTCTGAAACCGAAAAGGCGGCACTGCCCCTGACGCCGCCGGCGGCTTCGACGTTTTCCCCAACGAGGGAGGGTTCCCCGGTCAGTTCCAGGCGCTCGATATCGAACGGCTGAGCCAGCAGCGCCTGATCGCGCAGGAAGAGCAAGTATCCAGTCGGAGAATACGCCGCTTTGGAATTGGTGTTGAATAACTGCTTTGTTTCCGTTGAGTCGAGCGAACCAACGAAAACAGCATTGTTCTCTTCACTAACAGCGTTGGAGAAATAGAGAAAGCGTTGCCCATCCGGAAGGAACTGGGGATATCGGTGACTCCGTTCTCCACGTGCTGCGTCCAAAGTTGTTACAGGCGATGTCACTCCACCTGCCGCCGAGATCTTCTCCAGACCACTACCTATCGGATTCGGTGTAAAGAGAATCACTCCGTCGCGGTTCCAGGCTGCGCTGCGACCCTGCGTAATCGGAGAAACGTCGGCTAGAGTTTGGACGGGGCCGCCAGTAGCTGGAATTGTCTTGAGCTTGGTGCCCGCGAAAAATCCAAGAAAGCGGCTATCCGGGGACCAAAAGGGTGCGGTGGCTTCTTCGGTACCCGGAAGCGGCCGGGCGTTTGGACTGTCCAGCGTTCGAACCCAAAGCAGCTCTTGGCCGGAAGCATCCCTCCCTGGAAAGGCAATGGAGTTCCCGTCCGGCGAGACCGCCAACTGGTTCCCACCTTCCGAAATGTAAAAACGGATTGGGCGGGAATCAGGGGATGGCCCCCGAAAATAGGGAACGGCTAGGGCAACCCCAACAATAATTGCTAGAACAGCTACTCCCCACGCCAACCGCTCACGGAGCTTATCGCGGGGCGCGGCGGCGGTTTCCTTCCCGGCCTGCGCGCCGCCTTCCTTGATCCATACCAGTTCATCGTGCAAGTCGCTGGCGGACTGCCAGCGGCGGGCCGGCTCTTTGGCCAGGCACTTCTTCACTAAGCGGTCGAGCGCCGGCG
>CAYWWM010000097.1:0-8024 GCA_964461735.1 uncultured Solibacteraceae bacterium
GACCATCGTGCGGGGTCCCTTGATGACGCGGATGGGAGCCACGTCGCCGCTGGCGTCCGCCGGGAAGACGATGACGGAGTTGCCGGTGTCATTGGCGACGTAAATCTCGCCGCGCTCGGGGTGCACGGCGAGCGCCGTGGGCCAGTCCATCTGCGTCCGGGGCCCCTGAATCACGCGCAGCGGGGCGGTGTCGCCCTGCGCGTTCTTGGGGTAGACGGTGATCGAAGGGGGCTGAATCTTGCCGGTGCCGGAGAAGGCGCGGTTGCGCCCCACGGGGAAATCCTTGCGCTCGTGGCGGGCGTCGCCGCCGCCGCCTTCCGAGAGCGGAGGCCGCCGGTTGTTGGTGCCCCAGTTGGCCACGAAAATCTCGTTGCGCCGGGTGTCGAGCCCGATGCCGTGCGGATCAGCCATCAGGGTGGCGTCTCCCTGCAGAATCCGGACCGGGCTGTCCTGGTCCTTGGCGTTCTTCTTGAAGACGACGACGGCGTGATCGTCCTGGATGGTGAGCAGCAGTTCCTGCTGCGCCTCGTCGGCGACGATGCCGAACGTGGTGTGGGGAGTGCGGAGCTTGCGGTCGGGAGCGACGTTGCCCCGCGCGTTGCGGCCGAAGACCGGCATCCAGTTCATGGTGTCGTTGTTCACGCCGAAAATGTCGCCGCTTTCGGGGTCCACGTAAACGCTGCACGCGTACTCCAGGAATCCCTGATCGCCGCCGATCACGCGCTTCGGCTCGCTCATCACCGCCGTGGGAGGAGTATTGGTGAGCCGGTCATAGATGACGAGGTTAGAGACATTCTCCTCGGCAATGATGATCTCGTCGCGGATGGGGTCCACCGCAATGCCGGCAAAGCCGTAATGGGGGTCGCGGACCTCGTAGATGGGTTGACGGGCCGCCACCTGCTCCCGGGCTCGGTCGCTCGGGCGCGCCGGAGCGGACGGCCGCGGCGCCTGCTGCAAGGCCGCCGCGAAGGTCATTGAGGCCGGAGCGCTGGCCGGGACCCACTGGCACATTTCGCCGCTCATCTCGGGCAACTGCTCCCAGGCCACAATCCGCTCCTCGCCGACTGCGATGGTCCGGGCTGCGCCCCCGGGGCCTCGCAAAAGAACCATACCCACGACGCCCGCCAGCAGAGCCAGGCCGACGAGCAGAGAAAGCTTATGATCGTGCAGCATTCGTACAAACCAGCAACAGTGCATGGCTGAATTACATCCCCTTCGAGCGTAAGGTCGTGCGAGCATCCCCATGGAGTATTCTAGAGATATCGGAGCCGCGGCTCAAGCCGAATCGGACGATTCCTGCGAGCGGCGGGCGGGACTCCGGGACCTGCGGCGTTCTGGTTGACATGTACGGCTGGAAGCCGTACAATTCGATTGCGAGGTTGTCATGGCGCAACGGCAAATTCACGGCGCGCGGAAGGGTGCGACCAAATTGGAGCGCCTGGAGGCGCGGATTACACGGGAGCAGAAGCGGATCATCGAACGCGCGGCGAGACTGCGTGGAACCTCCGTGACGGACTTCGTCGTGGCGAGCGCCCAACGGGCCGCCAGGGATGCCATCAGCGATTCCGAGCGGATGACCTTGCGGGGCGAAGCTCGGGAGGCATTCGTCAACGCTCTTCTGAATCCGCCGGCTCCCTCCGCCGCGGCGAACCAGGCAGCCCGGCGATACCGGCAGCGCCGCAGCCCATAGGTCTCGGACCCAATGCCTTCCTCCGAGTTTCAGGTTCAGCCCCTCGGACCTCATCACGACCGAGCCGGCTTCTCCTGCGGCGTAGAACCCCTCGACAGCTACCTGAAGCGGCAGGCAGGACAGGACATGAAGAAGCGCGTGGCCGCCGTGTTTGTGCTCAGCTCCGACGGCAAGACGATCGCCGGCTACTATACGCTTTCCCAATACTCCGTCGAACTGGGCGAGATGCCGGAAACCTCGGCGCGCAGGCTTCCCAAGTACCCCGACGTGCCGGCGACGCTCCTTGGCCGGCTGGCAGTCAGTACTGCGTTTCGTGGACAGGGCCTCGGAGAACTCCTGCTGATGGATGCGTTACATCGTTCTCTCGCGCTCAGCAGGCAGGTTGCATCGGCGGCAGTCATTGTGGATGCCAAGAACAGCCAGGCCATGCGGTTCTATCAGAGATACGGGTTTCTGGAGCTTCCGAACCTTCCCCGGAGGCTCTTCCTGCCGATGGCCACAGTGGAACAGCTATTCGACTGAAATCTGCGTCGCCTTGGCATGCGCCAACCGTGAAAACGGTTTAGAGAACTCCGCGCCGCGGCTCAAGCCGAATCGGACGTCCGCTCCGTTAACTTCTCCGGCTTCAGCCACATCCGGGCGAACACAGCGCCCAGCACGGCAGGCACCCAGAGAAGCACATAACTCACCCAAAACGGCAGCCAGTCCCCCCGCGCAAACCCCGCATACCAGGGAACCACTAAATAAATGACTGGATAGAGCAACCCTCCGGCCAGCGTAGCCCAAAAACCGCCCAGATCCCCAACGATCTTCAAACTTAAATAGAAGCCCCACAAGAAAACGCCGATAAACGAAAACAACCAAACGAGGGTCGCCAAGCAGGCAATTGTTTTGAGTGCTGCTTTCATGGCCGACGCCACAGCGTTTTCATTCTGGGTATGTAGCGGTGGGATGTCGTCAGGGCATGGCTTCCGCGACATCTACTGCATTCGCCCCGAAGGGGCCACAGAAGAAAGCCGGGAGCAGCGCTCCCGGTACAGAGTGTCATTGGCCCACCGACCCTGAAGGGGTCGCACTCCTGCTCGGCAGGTTCGACCCTGGCAGGGTCGGGCTCGCTTTCTGGTTCCATTTCCGGGGGCGTTGCCCCCGGCTTTCCGGTCCATCCCCTGCGGGGATGGATCCAAAGGACCCCGACTTCTGGAGGACAATCCTCCCGCTTCATGAATAATCCAGGTTCAGGCGTGCCCTGACGAAACTCCCAGGGCTGTCACTATATTATGTAAAGCTCAATAACCACTGTTGTTTTCACTATCCACTATCCACTAACCACTATCCACTGCTACTCCCTCCCTACTCCCCAGGCCTTGAGCTTGTTCCGAATCGTTTTGACGTCGAGGCCGAGGCGGCGGGCCGCTTCGGCTTTGTTATTTCCGGTCTGTTCGAGCGTCCGAAGGATGAGTTCCTTCTCCATCTCGGCAGCGGTGGCTCCCGGAGCGAGAGCCGCGCAGGAGGCAGGCTCGGGATGGCGCAGGTAGGGCGGCAGGTGCGACGGCTCGATCCACTCGCCCTTGGCCAGAATCACGGCCCGCTCGAGCACGTTGCGCAGCTCGCGCACGTTGCCAGGCCAGGCGTAGTTGACGAGCAGGTCGAGCGCCTCCGGCTTGAGCGCCACGACCGCCGCCCCGTGCTTCCCGTTGAACTCCCGCAGCAAGCCCTGCGCCAGCCCCGGAATGTCTTCCTGGCGCTCGCGCAGGGGGGGCAGCGTGATCGTGAACACATTGAGCCGGTAGTAAAGGTCTTCGCGCAGAAGACCCTTCTGCACGGCTTCGCGCGGATCGCGGTTGGTGGCGGCCAGGACGCGCACGTCAAAGGCGAACTCCTGCCGGCCGCCGAGGCGCCGCACGCGCCCGTCTTCGAGCACGCGCAGCAGTTTCGGCTGCAACGGGATCGGCATTTCGGCGATTTCGTCGAGCAGCAGCGTCCCGCGGTGCGCCAGCTCAAAGCACCCGGGCCGCGCCGTGACGGCCCCGGTAAAGGCGCCCTTCTCGTGGCCGAACAGCTCGCTTTCGATCAGCGTCTCCGGAATCGCGGCCGCATTCAAGGCGAAGAACGGCCCGCGCGCCCGCGCGCCTCGCTCGTGGATGGCGCGCGCGATCACTTCCTTGCCCGTGCCGCTCTCTCCGGTCAGGATGGCCGCCGCGGAGCTGGCCGCGACGGCTGCGAGCATCTCGTAGACCTCTTGCATCCGCCGGCTCGACCCGAACAGCGCCCCGAAGCCGGCATCCTGCCGGGCGCCGGCAGCGAGCATTTGCGAAGCCCGCCGCAGCTCGATCTCTTCCCGCGCAGCGTCGAGCACGGCGCGCAGCTTGGCGTGGTCGAGCGGCTTGGTCAGGAAGTCCTGCGCGCCCCGCTTCATGGCCTCGACGGCCATGTCAATCGTCCCCTGCGCCGTGATCAGGATCACCGCGCGGGCGGGATCGTCCGCCTGGAACGCCCGAATCATCTCGAGGCCGGACCGTCCCGGCATCACGACGTCCGAGACCACGATCGCCGGGGCCGATTCCTTCACCAGGCGCTCGGCTTCGTCGGCGTCGGCGGCCAGCAGCGTCTGGTAGCCCCAGCTCCGCAGACGGGCTTCGAGCACCATCCGCATGGCTGGTTCGTCGTCCACGATCAGAACTGTCAGTGCGTCGCGCGCCATGTCCGCCTCAGGATCACAGGGTCAGGAATGTGCATCACAAAGGCACGAAGGAAAACGGGAAGAGGAGCGGACCCATGTCTCTTCGATGGCCAGTCCGCTGGGGCGCCGTAGGTGTCTTGGCGGCAGAGAAACTGAAAGCTTCCGGGGGGCGTGTTCTCGCATTCCGTAGTTCTTGGAGCTCTTGCGAAGTCGCGGCTGCCGGTTTGGCAGATTCCCCGTCACCCCTGCCCGGAGTCCCCGATCAGGTCGTGCAGCGCCCGCAGCATGTCCACGACGGTAATGATTCCGACCAGGCGCTCTCCTTCGAGGACGGGCAGGCAGCCGAGCTTCTGGGTATAGATGAGGTCCACAGCTTCGGCCAGCCTCGCCTCCGGCGTCGTGCTGACCAGATGGCGGGTCATGACGCGGGCGACCGACGTGTCCTCGAAGACGCGGTTGTAATCCTGCGGCGAGAGCGTCACCAGGATGGAGGGAGCAAAACGCGCCACGTCGCGGTCCGTGAGGATGCCGACCAGACGGCCGCCTTCCAGAATGGGAATGTGCCGCAGCTCCGAGCGCCGCATCATCAGCACCGCATCGAGCAGCGTGCTCTGAATGTCGAGCGTCTGCGGTTCGGAGGTCATGTAATCCCGCACGCGCGACAGCATCACCTGTTTCACGTCTCCCATGCCTGCACCTCGCCTGTGCCTAGTATTATACCCCGAAGAGGGGAAATTAGCGCGCCAACCCCTTCACCGCAAACAGCGCGTTGGCCGGGCGCTCGGCCAGCCGCCGCATGAAATACGGGAACCATTCCTTACCGAAGGGAACGTAGACCCGCACGCGATAGCCTTGCTCGACGAGCTGCCGCTGCAAGTCGCGCCGGATGCCGTAGAGCATTTGGAACTCGAAGACGTCTTTCCCCACGCCGAGCTGCTCTGCAAGGCGGCACGTCTCCTCGATCATGCGCGGATCGTGCGTGGCGATGCAGTGGTCGAGGCGGCTTGCTAGCAGCATGCGAGTGAGCCGCAGGAAGTTGGCGTCCACGTCCGCTTTGCGCGGGTAGGCCAGCGCCGCCGGCTCGCGGTAGGCGCCCTTGCACAACCGCACCGTCGTCTGCTGCTCGATCAGCCGCCGGGTGTCCTGCTCGCTGCGGTAGAGATACGCCTGGATCACCGCGCCGACCGTGTCGTAACTCTTCCGCAGATCGGCGATCAGCGCCAGCGTCCGGTCCGTGTAAAGCGACCCCTCCATGTCCACGCGGACGTGGTTTCCGAGCTGCGCGGCCCGCTCGGCGAGCTGGCGCAGATTCTTGCGGCACTGCTCCTCCGAAACGTCAAGCCCGAGCTGCGTCAGCTTCACCGAGATGGAGCAGTCGAGCGCCTGTCGCGCGATCTCTTCGAGAATCTCCCGGTAAGCCTCCGTTGCGGCGCGCGCCTGCGCGGGCGTGGCGATGTTTTCTCCCAGATGGTCGAGCGTGGCTGGACGCCCGCTGCGAGCCAGCTCGCGCACGGCCGCCATCGCTTCCGCGAGCGTTTCCCCGGCCACGAACTGCCGCGCCAGCTTCCGCGCGCTGGCGAAGCTCAACAGCCACCGCTCCAGCCGTTTTTGCCGGGACAGATACAGGAATGCGCCGCGCAGCATAGAAGAAAGCGAATAGTGGTTAGTGGATAGTGATTAGAACTGGTTTCAAAAATGCTTTTTGAGGCGCGCACCGTAAGGGCACGGCTTCAGCCGTGCCGCAAAGAGCCCGTAAAAACAGGGGCTTCAGCCCCTGAGGGACTGTCCGTTCTTGTCCGTTGCGCCATAAAACGCATTCTTGAAACCACTTCTAGAAATCGGAAAGCAAGCGGCGAGTGATGCGTGACGAGCGGCCGCATGGGCTATCTCCCACGCCACTTGTTGCTTGCTCTTCACTAATCACTATGCACTATTCACTATCCACTGCTTTCCAGATACCGCTCCGCCTCGATGGCCGCCATGCAGCCCGAGCCCGACGCTGTGATCGCTTGCCGGAAGACGCGGTCCTGGACGTCGCCGCACGCGAAGACGCCGGGAATCTTAGTGCGCGTGCCGTGCTCGGTCTTGAGATACCCTTCGGCGTCCATGTCGAGCTGCCCTCGGAACAGGGCCGTGTTCGGGACGTGGCCGATGGCGACAAAGACCGCGCTGACGTCTCGCTGCGCGACGGCGTTCGACTTGACGTTGCGCAGCTTCGCCGCCACCACCTCGCCCTGCGCGGGGTCGAGAATGTCGTCCACGACCGTGTCGAGCGTGAACGTGATCTTGTCGTTGTGGCGCGCGCGGTCGAGCATGATCTTCGAGGCGCGGAACTGGTCGCGGCGGTGCACGATCTCGACGCTCGACGCAAAGCGCGTCAGGAAGATTCCCTCCTCCATCGCCGAGTCGCCGCCGCCCACCACGAGCACCTTCTTGCCGCGGAAGAAAAAGCCGTCGCAGGTGGCGCAACTCGAGACGCCTTTGCCGATCAGCGCCTTTTCCGATTCGAGGCCCAGCCAGCGCGCCGACGCCCCGGAGGCGATAATCAGCGTGCGCGTCTCGATACACTGGCCGTCGAGCGTCAGCGTGAACGGGCGCTTCGTGAGGTCCGCCGCCGTGACGTTCCCGGCCTGGTATTCCGCGCCGAAGCGCGCCGCCTGGTCCCGCATGCGCTGGATCAGCTCCGGCCCCTGCACGCCTTCGGGAAAGCCGGGGAAGTTCTCAACCAGCGTGGTCAGACTCAACTGCCCGCCGATCTCGACGCCGTCAATCACCAGCGGCCGCAAGTTCGCCCGCGCCGCGTAAATCGCCGCCGTCAGCCCCGCGCACCCCGACCCGATAATCACCACGTCCCTCATGCCGCGCCCCTCATGCCGGGAAAAGTCCCTTTCCGATTAGATTCTCGCTCTCGCCGTTGGATTCGCAAACGATTGGATTTTGCCAATGGTTGGCGGTCAAGACCATTTTTATGGATGGTCTGCGGCCGGCGCAGCTTCTCCGGCACCCCCAAGCGATGCACCGTCAGCGTCTCGTCCATCCCAGCAACCTGTCAAGTCGTGCCCTGACGTCCTTCAGGCACTCTACACCGACCCCCTGAAAACGGTCTAATCGCTCCGGGAACGGCGACAGCCGCACTCCCGATCTGCCCAACTACCATCCCGTCGTCAACGAAACGCTTGCCAACAACGAGCGGCAGATCCAGTTCGCGCTGCGGCTGGAATTCTGATGTCAGTAAAGGGAATGGGGAGTGGGGAAACCCACTCCCCTTTTCGCTTCTGCTACCCATCCAGCACGGCCTGAGTTTTTTTAGGCTCAGGCCGTGCCTCTATTGCTAAACAACTATCCACTTACCACTACCAACTGTTTCTCAGAAGATGAACTTCAAAGCGAATTGGATCTGCCGGGGCGAAGTGCGGGTGGTGTCAATCCGCCCGCCGCGAGGGTCCCGCGCTCCGCTGCTCGAGAACAGGCGAACCCCCTCGTTAGGCGGAATTCGGAAGTTCGGGGTATTGAACAGGTTGAAGAACTCCGAGCGGAACTGGAACCGCATCGTCTCGGTCACGGGGATGTTCTTGGAGAGCGAGAAATCGAAGTTGGCCTGGCTGGGGCCAATCAGCGTGTTCGAGCCGACGTTGCCCAAGAATCCCACTTGAT
>CAYWWM010000098.1:0-8013 GCA_964461735.1 uncultured Solibacteraceae bacterium
TACCGGGGGGAACCGGCGTCCGCGTGGACTCGGCTTCCTACACCGAATGTTTCGTGCATCCCTACTATGACTCCCTGGTCGCCAAATTGATCGTGCACGGCCGCAACCGTCAGGAAGCTTTGAGCCGCATGAGCCGGGCGCTCGAGATGTTCATCGTGGAAGGCATCCAGACTTCGATCCCGCTGCACCGGAAAATTCTGGCGGACCCCGATTTTATCCGCGGAAGCTACAACATTCAGTTCCTGGAACGTTACCAGTCCCGCCCGGCGGCTGTAATGCAGTGACGAGTAACCAGTGACGAGTGACGAGCAGAATGGAGAGAAGAGGATTTCGGACTCTGCTCGGCTTGGTCTTGTCACTCGCCGCTCGTCACGGGTCACTGTTCTTCCGCTGTTCACGGAAGCTCCGCTCTATGCCATATTGGACACCACTGTTTCCGCGGCGCTCGCGCCGGAAGCCGCCGTGGATGCCCTGCTGCGGGCCGGCGTGCGCGTGATCCAGTATCGCCACAAGGACCCCTTCCGGCGCAGCCACTTTGCCGCGTGCGCGGCGCTGGCTCGGAGGGTTCGGGAAGCAGGCGGAGTGTTTGTGGTCAACGACCGCGCCGACGTCGCCGAACTGGCGGGCGCGCATGGCGTGCACCTCGGCCAGGAGGATTTGCCGCCCGCGACCGCGCGGCGGTTTCTGGGGGAGGCGCGGCTGATCGGCCACTCCACGCACACGCTCGAGCAGGCCCGCCGTGCCGCGGAGCTGCCCGTGGACTACATCGCCATCGGCCCGATTTTCCCCACGCAAACCAAGAGAAATCCCGACCCGGTCGTCGGCCTGGAGCTGCTCTCCCAAGTGCGCGCACTCACGAAAATGCCTCTGGTGGCCATTGGAGGCATTACAATGGAGAACGCGCCGCCGGTGCTCGACGCCGGTGCCGATGCCGTCGCGGTGGTCCGCGACCTGCTCGCCAGTCCCGATCTCGAAGAACGGGCGCGGCAGTTCTTGCGAGCGCTGAAGACAAGGAGTCAGGAGCCAGGAGTCAGAAGTCAGAATAATCAGAGCCGCGACCGTTAGGGAGCGGGCCTTTTCTCGTCACTCGTCACTTGTCACTCGTCACTGTCTTTTTCCATGTCCGACCAAGCCAAACCGCCAGCGTCATCCGAAGCGCCCCAACTGGTCCGCGGCCTGGGCCTGCTGGACTCGACCATGATCGTGATGGGCTCGATGATCGGGTCGGGCATCTTCATCGTGTCCGCCGATGTGGCGCGCCAGATCCCTTCGCCGGCGCTGCTGGTCCTGGCCTGGGTGCTCGCAGGCGTCTTTACCCAGGCGTGCGCCTTGGGGTTCGCGGAGTTGGCAGCCGCCTTCCCGCGTGCGGGAGGACAATACACCTATCTCCGCGAGTCGTTCGGCCCGCTGATGGGTTTCCTGTTTGGCTGGACGCTCTTTCTGGTCATCAATACGGGAACGATTGCGGCGGTCGCAGTGGCCTTCGCCCGATTCTTGGGAGTGCTGGTACCCGCTGTCTCCTCGACCAGTTATCTCGTGAACTGGGGCGAGGTCACGCTCCCGTTCACGGCGCACCGCTTCCTGGCCGCCATCTCGACGCAGCAGCTCGCCGCGATCCTCTCGATCGTAGTGCTGACCGTGATCAACTGCTTTGGGATTCGCCTCGGCGCGATCGTGCAGAATATTTTCACGTTCACCAAGACCGGCGCGCTGCTGGCCCTGGCGCTGGTCGGCGTCCTGGTCGGCTGGAACGCGCAGGCCGTCGAAGTCAACTTCGGCGATTTCTGGCGGAATGCCGAATGGAGCGGTCCGACGCTGATCGCGTTCGGGGCGGCCATGGTGGGCCCGATCTTCGCGGCGGACGCTTGGTATCAAATTGCCTACACGGCAGAAGAAGTGAAGAATCCTGGCCGGAATCTGCCGCTGTCCCTGGTGCTGGGGGTCGGGATCGTTTGCGCGCTCTACGTCCTGACCAACTTCGTTTATTTGGGCGTCCTGCCGCTCGAAGGCTCGCCCGACGGCGCCACTCCGCTCGCGCGCGGAATCCAGCACGCCGCCGAGGACCGCGTGGGCACCGCCACCGCGCAGGTCATCTTCGGACCCGTCGGCCTGGCGCTAATGGCCTTGGCCGTGGTCATCTCGACCTTCGGCTGCAACAACGGGATCATCCTGTCGGGCGCGCGCGTTTTTTACGCCATGGCGCGGGACAAGCTGTTCTTCGCTTCGGTTGCGAAGGTTCATCCCCGCTACCGCACTCCCGTCATCGCGCTCGCCGTGCAAGGGGTCTGGTCTTGCCTGCTCACGCTCAGCGGCAGTTACAGCCAACTGCTCGACTACATCACGTTTGCCGTGTTGCTCTTCAACATCGTCACCATCCTCGGCCTGGTTGTCCTGCGCTACAAGCGCCCCGACCTCGACCGGCCCTATCGCACCTGGGGGTATCCCTACGTTCTGATCCTGTTCGTCGCCATCGCCGGTTTCGTCGCAGCCGTTCTCTTGCTCTACAAGCCGCTGTACACCTGGCCGGGTCTGATTATCGTGTTCTGCGGTGTGCCGGTGTACTACCTTTGGCGGCGCTCTGGCGAAGCTCACGCGGGCGGTTGACGGCTCGGCCGAATGCAGAATTGGAAGGTCTTCACCCGGCAGAGCCGGAACCGAACAGGACTAGACCGTTTTCAGGGTTGGTGTAGAGTGCCTCAGGACGTCAGGGCACGACTTGAGGTAAGTCTTTTCCTCAGCGTCGCAAAGACAAACCTCAGCGGCTGAAGCCGGGTTCGAGAGCTCCGATTTACGGCATGGCTGAAGCCGTGCCCTGACGACTCACGATCCGCTATATACCAATGATGAAAATGCTCTAGCGCCGCGGAGCTGTCAGGGAAGGAGCCGAAGACGCGGAGGCGGGAAGCTGGAGAGCATTTTCCAGGGCCGAGAGGACCGTGCCCCAACGGTCTTCGGGAAGCTTCCCGCCGCCGGAGTCCGTGAGGTAGAAGACGTCGAAGGCCATCGTCTTCTCGGTGGCAATCTTCGCAAACACAATGTTCAGACCCAGGCCGGTCAAGCAGCGAGCCAGCGAGTAGACCAGTCCGAGCCGGTCGGGGGCCAGCACTTCCAGCACCGTACAATTCTCGGAAATCTCGTTGTTCAAGCTCAGCTGCGGCCGCTTGGTCACCGGTCCCAAGGGTTCGGCCCGGATGCGGGCGGTCAGCGAATCGAAATCGAGCGTTCCTTGAAGCACTCCCTCGACCGTGCTTCCGATCCGGCGAAGCTGCGCCGGGTCGGAAATGACGTTCCCGCGCGGAGTAGAAATCCAGAGCACGTCTACCGCCATGCCGTCCTTGCGGGTTTCGAGACGCGCTCCCAGAATGTTGACCTCGAGCGCGGCGAGCGTGCCGGCAACCCGCGCCAGCAGGCCGCGGGTGTCGGGACAACAGAACAACATCAAGGTGTAGCCTTCCTCCTCGACCGGGAGAAACGCCACCGCCGGTCCCGTCTGACTGACCTGCCGGGCTAGCAGAATCTGCCGGGCGACCAAATCGGGGCGATAGCCGAGCAGATAGCGGCGCGGCAGCAGCTCCAGGTGCTTTTCCATCCACTCCCGCGCCGTCTCCGGCGAAAGAGGCTTTCCGCCCAGTGCGGGCACTTCTGCCCCTTGCAGGTGTCCGAGCACGCGGAGGCGCATCTCGCAGAGCTTTTCCTCTTCCTGAGCGGTGGCGGCTTCCAAGCCCAGAAACTCGCCGTGGACGCGCTCGAACAGCTCCCATAGCAGAGAGTTCTTCCACTCCGTCCAGGTATCGGGCGAGACCGCGGCCGTATCGGCGTAGGTGAGCAGGCAAAGCATAGAAAGGGTTTCGAGGTCGCCGACGATTTCCGCCGCCTGCTGCGCCACGCGCCGGTCCGAGAGGTCGCGCCGCTGCGAAAGGTGCGAGAGCAGCAAGTGCTGGCGAACCAGCAGCTCCACTTGCGCCGCACGCTTCGCGTCAAAACCCAGGCGGTCGCAGATCGCCACGGCGCGCAGCGCCCCCTTCTCGGAGTGCCCGCCTCCGAGGCCCTTGCCCACATCATGGAGCAGCAGACCGAGGTAGAGCGGGGCCGGGTCGGAAATGTGGTAGGTCAGGTCGCGGTACCGCTCGAGCGAGGGGGCCGGCCGCTGCCAGATTTCGTCGAGCTTCTCGATGGCGCGCAAGGTGTGCTCGTCGGTGGTGTAGCGATGATAGAAATCATGCTGCATCAGACGGGTGATGTTTCCGAACTCGGGCAGGAACTTCCCGAGAAACCCGCAGGCGTGCATGGCGCGCAAAGCGGTCGCCACCAAACCCGGCCGGCGCAGCATCCCGAGAAACACGGCGCTCATCTGCGGGTTCCGCTGCCAGGCGCGCCGCACTAAGGAGAGATGGTTGCGCAGCGTATCCTGCAAGTCTTCGCCGGGCCGGAGCTGCAACTGCTGGGCCAGCGGAAAGACCCGCATCATGTCGAGCGGCGTAGCGGGAAAGGCGCCTCGCCCGTTTTCGGCGAGGCGCAGTTCGCTGTCAATCTGAACCAGCGGCAACCCGTGGAGCAGCTCCAGGGGAACCGGCTGGCGCGTTTTTCCCTTTTCGCGCAGGGCGGCGGCGAGCACCAGCCGCATGACCTGGTGCACGGCTTCGGCGTGCTGGAAATACTGCCGCATGAACACTTCCGACGGCCGCTGGTGCCGCTCGGGACGGACCTTCAGTCCGGCGGCGACTTCCGGCTGCAGGGCGAGCGTCAGCTCGTCGGCGCGCCGACCCGTCAGGTAGTGCATCTCGTTGCGCACCCGCAGGATCCAGTCGTAGCCGCGCAGCGCCCGCTGCCGCTCTTTCTCGGAAAGGATGCCGTGCCGCGCCCAGTCTTCGTCGTGCTCCACCCCCCAGGCGCCGCGCACCAGCCAGAGCATGGTGTGGAAGTCCCGCAGGCCTCCCGGCGACTCCTTCACGTCGGGCTCGATCAGGAACACCGTTTCGCCCAGCTTCCCGTAGCGCTCTTCGAGCGCGTAGCGTTTGCGCTCGACGAAGGCCCGCGGATTCGACGCCCAATGCTTGCGCAGCAGCGCGCGCATGGATTCGAACACGGCGCGGCTGCCGACCAGAAAACGCGCTTCCAGCAGCGAGTTCTCCGCGGAAGCGTCGGCGCGGGCCATTTCCAGGCACTGCTGCGCCGTGCGCCAACTGTGGCCCACTTTCAGGCCGGCATCCCAGAGCAGGTAGATCAGCTCCTTCGCCAGAACCTTGCTGAAATCCGTCGAAGAGCGTTCGTAAAGGATCAGCAGGTCCACGTCGGAACAAGGGCACAGCTCGCCCCGTCCATACCCGCCCACGGCGACCAGAGCCACGGCAGGGTCCTCGGCGCGCGAGCGGGACTGCTCGCGGCAGCGGTCCAGCACGACGCGATAGAGGTGCGCGATCAGCGCGTCCACCGCCTGCGCCCGTCCCGCCGCCACTTCGAAACCGCCATGGCCGTAGCGGTGCAGCATGCGCAGGCGATGCGACTCGAGGCGCAGGAAGGCCCGCAGCCGTTTCAGTGTCTCCTCGGGAGTCGCTTGCGGCAGCGCCGCGAAACGCGCCTCGGCGCGCTCCAGAATTTTCCCCGGTTCCGGTTTCATAGCTAGGGACGGTGGTTCTCGATGCCGACCGTACTCTTTATTATGGCACAGAGCCAAAGGGGATTCATGTCAGAGACGTTGCATTGCAGGCCGCGCCTGAGCCGCGCGCGTTCGCAGGTGATCAATCAGATTACGCCACCAATTGCCCTTTCGACAATTCCCAGCGGCCGGGAATGCGCCAGAGTTCCTCCGCTGTGAATGTTACTCGTCGAGGGCGTGTTCCATCCGGGTCTTCCAACTGGTCGAGCAAGCAAATCGCCATCTTCAGAATCAGGCGTTCCTCTTCCGAAGCGTCCCCATGCCGGTCGGCCAGTTGGCAAAGTTCATCGAGAAGAGTCATGACGTTCTCCAATGTTTTTGGCTGGTTTTGATTCGTCCGTCCCGCGCCTCCTGGCGGGTTTTCCCATCCGCTGTGCAGCCGGGCATCTCGGGAACCTCGGCGATGAAGGCGCTGTCCTCCGCGCTCCAGTAGATGATGATCGTGTGTTTCAGCAACTTGATGTCTATTCCAGGTCTGTTTCCTTCAATCCGGCCATCTTCAGTAGGTGCTTCGCTAAACCGATCTTCAAGGGCCGATTCCCATGAATCGGAACCGAGATTCGGACCACGCTCGCCGGTTTGCCGTAAACGTGGTGGCTGCCGTGAATACGCATCAAAGTCCAGCCGTTACGTTCCAGGAGCTTCGCCAACTCCTTGCCTGAAATCGCCTTCATACCGCAATTTCGACCACGCGATCCTTACCCATGGACTTTGGCTGATCAATTTCCACCGAGAGGCAGGCCTCGATCGCTTCGTGAAGATTTCGGAGCAATTCTTCGTAGGTTTCCCCTTGCGTGGCACAGCCAGGGATCGCCGGAACTTCGGCCCAGTAGCCGCCCTCTTCCGCTTCGTGAATGACCACTTTGATCTTCAAAATATCTTTCCCTCCGGGGCCGTTTGCTCACTCAAGTATAGAGCAAAAAGCCGATCAGTAGAGCAGATCCTAGCCGCGCTCGGGATGACCGCCTACCGGGGTCCTCCCGCCTGGTGACCGTAACTCGGTGCTACTGCCGTGATAAACTCAGGGTTGGGTTCCACCTCGTTTCTTCCCGAGCACACGCCATGCCGCCAAAACCCATTCCACCCGCTGAAACCGCACCGTCCATCCGGCACGACGTCAGCCGTCTGACCGCCGACGATCTGTTTCTCTTTAACGAAGGGAACCACTTTCGGCTGTACGAGAAGCTCGGCTCTCATCCCGCCGAAGTGGACGGCGTGGCGGGGTGTTACTTTGGCGTCTGGGCGCCGAACGCCGAGCGCGTCTACGTCATGGGCGATTTCAACGGCTGGAACCGCGAGAGCCATCCGCTGCACAGCCGCGGGCAGTCAGGCATCTGGGAGGGGTTCATCCCCGGAATCGGCCGGGGCGCGCATTACAAGTACTACGTCGTTTCCCGCTGGCACGGCTACCGCGCCGAAAAGGCGGACCCGTTGGCGTTTCACGCCGAGGTCGCTCCCAAGACGGCGTCCGTGGCCTGGGACCTCGATTACGCGTGGCGGGATCAGGACTGGATGCGGAACCGTCACGCGCGCCACGCGCTCGATGCGCCGATCTCGATCTACGAAGTCCATCTCGGCTCCTGGCGGCGCGTCCCGGAAGAGGGCAACCGTTCGCTCAGCTATCGTGAGATCGCGCGCCCGCTCGCCCAATATTGCCGGGAGATGGGTTTCACGCATGTGGAACTCTTGCCGATTCTCGAACATCCTTTTTATGGCTCATGGGGCTACCAAGCGACCGGCTACTTCGCCCCCACCAGCCGTTACGGGACACCACAGGACTTCATGTACCTGGTGGACACACTGCACCAGCACGGCGTCGGCGTGATCCTCGACTGGGTTCCTTCTCATTTCCCCAACGACGGGCACGGCCTGGCCTACTTCGACGGCACGCATCTCTACGAGCACGCCGATCCCCGCTCGGGGATTCATCCGGACTGGGACAGCCTGATCTTCAACTACGGACGGCATGAGGTGCGCAATTTCCTCCTCAGCAGCGCGCTCTTCTGGCTGGAGAAATATCATGCGGACGGCCTGCGCGTGGATGCCGTGGCCTCCATGCTCTACCTCGATTATTCGCGCCAAGCGGGCGAATGGATTCCCAACCAGTACGGCGGGCGGGAGAACCTGGAGGCGATTTCCTTTCTCCGCCGCCTGAACGAGGCGGTCTATCAGAGCTTCCCCGACGTGCACGTCATCGCCGAGGAGTCAACCGACTGGCCGATGGTTTCACGGCCCAATTACGTCGGCGGGCTGGGGTTCGGGATGAAGTGGGACCTGGGATGGATGCACGATACGCTGCGCTACCTGGCCCGTGACCCGCTCTTCCGCAAGTACCACCACCACGAGCTGACCTTCCG
>CAYWWM010000099.1:0-7990 GCA_964461735.1 uncultured Solibacteraceae bacterium
CCTTCTTCAAGGCCCTCCTCTTCCTCGGGGCGGGCAGCGTCATCCACGCGCTGGGAGGCGAGCAGGACATCCGCAAGATGGGCGGCTTGCGCCGGAGCCTTCCGCGAACCTATTGGACCTTCCTCGCGGCGTGCCTGGCGCTCGCGGCTCTCTGGCCGTTCGCCGGATTTTTCAGCAAGGATCAAATCCTCTGGGAAGCCTACGCCAGCCCTTATGGCAGCGTCTGGCTCTGTCTGCTCGGGTCGGCGACCGCCGGGATCAGCTCGTTTTACATCTTTCGACTGTTCTTTCTCACGTTTCACGGAGTCCCCAAGGTGGGGGCCGCGATGCGGCCCGAACCAGGGGCGGCTGAGTCCGCGCCGACATCGCGCCACTTGCATGAATCGCCTCCGATCATGACGGGACCGTTGATCGCGCTCGCGGCGCTGTCGCTCGGCGGCGGATGGATGGGGAGCCGCTTCCTGTTTGGCGAGAGCGATCCTTGGACTCGCTTCATCGCCCCCGCGTTTCAACTGGCCGCCATCCCCGGCGAGCAGGCGGCCGAGCATCCCGCAGAAACCGAGCATCTATTGATGGCCCTATCCCTGCTTGTCTCGCTGGGCGGGATTGGGCTTGCGTTTCTGCTCTATCAAGTACGCACGGAAGTTCCCGCCGTTCTGCAAGCCCGCTTCCGAGGACTGTATCAAGTGGTTCTGAACAAGTATTTCGTGGACGAATTGTACCGGTTCGTGTTCGTGCGCCCGATCGTGGCCGGGTCGAGCGAGCTGCTTTGGAAGGGGATGGACATGGCGGCCATTGACGGGACGATCCACCGCGCCGCGCGTCGCACCAGCCGCGTCGGGAACACGATGCGCCGGGTGCAGTCGGGCAACATCCGCTCCTACGCCGGGTGGGTGGTGTTGGGCGCGATTCTGCTGATCAGCTTTCTGGTGATCTGGGTGTCATGAGTCTGGTTCTCAACTGCGTCTTGTTCCTGCCCGCGCTCGGAGCGGTCGTGATTCTCTTTCTGCCGCGGCGGAAGCCCGAGGCCGTCCGCGCGCTGGCGCTGGCGGCGGCGCTCGCCACGCTCGCTTTGTCCCTGGCGCTGCCGTTCGGATTCGTATCGGGAACGGCGGCGATGCAGTTCGTCACCGACGCAAGCTGGATGGAATCGCCGGCGATCCGCTACCACGTGGGCGTGGACGGGATCAGCCTCTTTCTGGTCCTGCTGACGACGTTCCTGACGGTGCTGTCCGTGCTCATCTCCTGGCGCTCGGTCGCGGAGCACGTCAAGGAGTTTTTTTTCTTTCTCCTGTTGCTCGAAACGGGGACCATCGGAGTCTTTGTCGCGGTGGACCTGTTTCTCTTTTACGTGTTCTGGGAAGTCACGCTCGTCCCGATGTATTTCCTCATCGGCATCTGGGGGCACGAGCGGCGCATCTATGCCGCGCTGAAATTTTTCCTCTTTACGGTCGTCGGCTCGCTGCTGATGCTGGTGGCGATTATCTGGCTCTACAATTTGTTCGGGACGTTTGACGCCGAGCGAATCCTCCGCGAGCTGGCCACAGGCGCGCGCAGCCTCTCCTTCCTGCAACAGCTCTGGCTGTTCCTGGCGTTCTTCGCCGCCTTCGCCATCAAGGTTCCGCTCTTCCCGTTCCACACCTGGCTGCCGGACGCGCACGTCGAAGCGCCCACGGCCGGCTCCGTCATGCTGGCCGGCGTGCTGCTCAAAATGGGCGCCTACGGCTTGCTGCGGTTCTGCCTGCCGCTGTTTCCCGACGCCGCCCATGCCCTGGCCGCGCCGATCATCGTGCTGTCGCTGATCGGGATCATCTACGGCTCGCTGGTCGCGATGGTCCAGCCGGATTTGAAGAAGCTCATCGCCTACTCCTCGGTGGCGCACCTGGGATTCGTGGTGCTCGGCATTTTCTCGTTTCACCTGATCGCGGTCGAGGGCGCGGTCTATCAGATGCTCAATCACGGTGTCTCCACCGGGGCGCTGTTCTTGCTGGTCGGCATGATCTACGACCGGCTCCACAGCCGCCAGATCAGCGACATGGGCGGCCTGGCGACGCCGGCCCCGGTTCTGGCCACGCTGTTCTTGATTACGACCCTGTCGTCCATCGGCCTGCCCCTGCTCAATAATTTCGTCGGCGAGTTCCTGATCCTGCTGGGAGTGTTGCAGGAGCGCGTCCTCTTCGCGGCGCTGGCGGCGACGGGAGTCGTCCTTTCGGCGGCGTACATGCTCTGGATGTACCAGCGCGTGTTCCTGGGCGAAGCCTCCGCCCGGAACCATTCCTTCCCCGACCTCAACCGGCGCGAGCGCGGCATTCTCCTGGCGGCGGTCGCCTTGATGATCGTGATGGGAATTCGCTCGCCCTTCTTCTTGCGCAAAATGGACACCGCCACGGCTGAATTGCTCGACCGCGCCGGCTTGCGGGAAACGCGCGTCGAGCGCATGACGCCTCTGCGGGAACATCTTCGCAGCGCCCGCCTGGAGGTCAGGCCGGCGCAAGACGAGAAAGCCCAGTAAAGGGAAAGAACAGTTTGACTATTTGTCATCCCGAGCGCAGCGAGGGACCTGCACTTTCATAGGCGATGCCGACCAACGAGCTCATCACGGTGCTGCCGGAAGCCATCCTGACGGCGGCGGCGACGGCGGTGATGCTGCTGGCCGCGTTTCTCAAGAGAACGCGAGAGACGTGGTGCGCCGCAACGGCGCTGCTGGGTCTGGCCGCGGCGATGGTTTCGCTGGTTTGGCAATTGCCTCCCCAGGAGCCGGCCTTCAACGACATGATCCGCGTGGACGCGTTCAGCATTTTTTTCCATCTGCTGTTTCTCGCGACGGCGGGACTGATCGTGCTGAGCGCGGCGTCCTACCTGCGGCAGGAGCGGCTGCCGGCGGGAGAGTTTTACGCGCTGCTGCTGTTTGCCACCGTGGGCATGGGACTGATGGCCTCCTCGAACGACCTCGTGTTGAGCTTCATCGGCCTCGAGATTTCTTCCCTGTCGAGCTACGTCCTGGCCGGCTTCCGACGCGATGCCGCGACCAGCAGCGAGTCGGCGCTCAAGTATTTTCTGCTGGGGTCGTTTGCGACCGCGTTCCTGCTCTACGGAATCGCGCTGACCTACGGCGCCCTGGGCACCACCCGGCTGACTGCGATCCAGGCCATCCTGCGCGGCGGAGTCAACCCAGTGACCGCCGGAAATTCCGCGGGAAACGCGCTGGCCATCCTCGAGCCGGTGGCGGCGCAGGGCGGCCGCGCCGTGCCGGCGGCGCTGCTGGCGCTGGCGATCGGATTGCTCTTCGTCGGCCTGGCGTTCAAGATTTCGGCCGCGCCCTTTCAGGTCTGGACCCCGGACGTTTATCAAGGAGCGCCCACACCGGTGACGGCGTTCCTTTCGACGGGATCGAAAGCCGCCGCCTTCGCCCTGTTCCTGCGGATTTTTTTCGTGGCGCTCGACAGCGAGATCTACCCCTGGCCGGCCCTGTTGTGGGTCTCGGGCGTGCTTTCGATGTTCGTGGGAAACCTGGCCGCGCTGTGGCAGACGAACTTGAAGCGCCTGCTGGCTTACTCCTCGATCGCCCACGCCGGATACATGCTGGTGGCGTTCACGGCCAATTCCGCCGACGGCGTGGCCGCCGTGATGTTCTACCTCGTCGCCTACACGCTGATGAACCTGGGCGCGTTCGTGGTGATCACGCACCTCGGAAGCCAAGGCGAGCGCTACGTCGAGATCAGCGATTACAACGGGCTCGGCTACCGCTCTCCGCTGCTGGCCGGGTGCCTCAGCATCTTTCTGCTCTCGCTGATCGGCATCCCGTTGACGGCCGGCTTTCTCGGCAAGTTCTACGCGTTCCGGGCGGCGGTGCAGGCGGACCTCATCGGGCTGGCCGTGCTCGGCGTGCTCAACAGCGCCATCGCGTCCTACTACTATTTGCGCATCCTGGTGGCCATGTACATGACTGCCCCGGACGAGGGCGTCCGAGAAATGCCCGTCGAGCCTGTCCCGCGCGCGCTTCGCTGGGTGCTCGGCGTGTGCGCGGCCGGCACGCTTCTGCTGGGGGTCCTTCCCCAGCCCGTGCTGAATTTCGCTGTGCGCGCTGCCCAGTTGCTCCGGGGGCAGTGATTAGTGAATAGTGAATAGTGAAAAGAACTGGTTTCAAAAATACTTTTGGAGGAGAAGCGTAAGGGCACGGCTTCAGCCGTGCCGCAAAGAGCCTGTAAATACAGGGGCTTCAGCCCCTGAGGCACGTCCGTTTCGCAAGTCGGGCAACATCAAATGCACTTTTGAAACCAGTTCTAGTGACGAGCAAAAGCAACGATGACGAAACGATCCAACGTTACTTTCTACGACCGGCGGCTGGAGACGCTCTCGCGCCAGGAATTGGAATCGCTGCAAGGCCGGCGGCTGCGGAAGCTGCTTGAGGCGGTTCTGGCCGGCAACCGTTTTTATCAGCGCAAGCTGCGCGCCGCCGGCATCCGCAAACCGGTCCCGCTCAGCCGTCTCACCGACCTGCCCTTCACCACCAAGGAAGAAATCGTCGCCGACCAGGCCACGCATCCCGTGTTCGGGACCAACCACACGTACCCGCTCGAAGCCTATACGCGGCTGCACCAGACTTCCGGGACCACGGGCGCGCCGCTGCGCTGCCTCGACACGCCCGAGAGCTACCAGTCGTTTGTCACGCAATGGAAATTCGTCTATCGCGGCGCCGGAGTCGGGCCGGGGGACCGCATATTTCTGGCGTTCTCCTTCGGGCCGTTTTACGGCTTCTGGGGCGCGTTCGACGCGGCGCCGCAGCTCGGCTGCCTGGCGATCAGCGGCGGAGGGCAAACCAGCGAGCAGCGGCTGATCCAGATGCGCGATTTGCGCCCGACGGTCCTCATTTGCACGCCGACCTACGCGCTGCGCCTCGGCGAAGTCGCGAAGGCCATGGGAATCGAAACGTCGCAGCTCGGCGTGCGCGTAACCATCCACGCCGGCGAGCCGGGCGCGAGCATCCCGTCCACGCGGCAGCGCATTCAGGAACTGTGGGGCGCGAAGGCGTACGATCACTGCGGCATGACGGAGGTCGGCGGCTACGGCTTCGAGTGCAGCGCGCAGCACGGGCCGCACGCCAACGAAAGCGAATTCATCGTGGAGGTCATTGACCCGCAGACCGCGCAGCCGATCGAAGAAGGGCGCGGGGAAATCGTTCTGACGACGCTTGGGCGCGCTGCCAGCCCTCTGATCCGCTACCGCAGCGGCGACCTCGCCGACGTCGTTCGAAAACGCTGCGCGTGCGGCCGGACGTTCGCGCACCTGCGCGGCGGGCTGCTGGGGCGCGCCGACGACATGCTGACCATTCGCGGCATCAACGTGTTCCCCTCCGCCATCGAAAACATCCTGCGCCGCTTCCCGGAGGTCGTGGAGTTCCAGGGAGTTGTCGCGCACCAGACGCATATGCAGGAACTGCTGCTGCGTCTCGAAACCGACGGCCTCGGCGAAACCGAGCAGCAAGGCCTCGCGCATCGCGTCATCGCGGAGATGCACACGCGGCTCCAGTTGCGCCCGGCGGTCGAATTCGCAGCCCCCGGTTCCCTGCCCCGCGCCGAGATGAAGTCGCGGCGCTTCCGGGTGGAGGCTCCCAGTTCAGCAGTCGGCGAAAAGGTCGCTTCCCTGGAGACGCTCGACTACCTTCGGGAACAGGCGCGACACGGCAGTCGCAGTAGATTCGAGAAGGTCCTGGCTAAGGTCCCGGATGTAGAGCCGGAAGAGTTCGACCGGCTGCCGGAGGCTGCCCTAAAGCCAGCAGTATCCCGTGCGAAGAGGCGGCGCCGCGGGTGAGTTCCTGCCACGGCCCGTCCGTCGCGGTTTCGTCTTATGCCGACCGGGACGGGGTTTTATGGGGGGCAGCAGACGTTAGCCTTTGGTAGAATACAGCAAAGGAGTGCTGGATATGGGCAGGAGCATTGGAGGAGTATACCGCGACGGCAAGGTGGAACTGACCAAAGTGCCTTTGGATGTGCCGGAAGGAACGCGCGTGGTGGTGACGTTCCCGGAAACAAGCTCGGGAACAAACTATGACTTGCGAGAACTCGGTATAGACGAGGCTCAAGCCGCTGACTTGCGCGCGCGGTTGAGGGCTTTTGCTGAGGATTGGGAAAGCCCTGAAATGGACATCTACGACAACTATGACAAATCCAGCCGTTAAGCGCGGCGATGTGATCCTGGTCTTATTCCCCCATTCAAATCTGAAAACTGCAAGGCCGCGACCGGCGCTGGTTGTACAGGCTGATCATATCGAAACCGGATTGCCGCAAGTCATCGTCGCCATGATTACCAGCAGGATGTTTCGCGCCAACCATCCCAGCCGTGTGACGACGATTTTGGCCACCCCGAAAGGCCAACGGTCAGGCTTGCTTACAGATTCAGTCGTCATGTGCGACAATCTGGCGACGATTGCAGAAACGGAAATTGACCGAGTGATCGGCGCGCTTCCTATGGCAAAAATAGATACGGCGCTGCGGTATACACTGGGGTTGTAGATAGCGATTGCTCATGCTGGCCCGCAGTCGGCAGTTTCGCCTTTTGCCGGTCGGGACGGGGTTTCATGCAGGTCAACATAAACAGGAGTTAGTGAGCGTTCCAATGAAAGCTCTTGATAATGCCATGCCGGACTTTTCGCCGTCGTTTCGACTGTTCCAGCAGGAAGGCTACCTGGTGCGGGGGTGTCTCACGACTGGTCTGACTGCCCTGCGGGATGCACCTTTCAAGGAGAAGGGGCAGTATTACACTGCTTTCTTTCAGCTTTCGATGGGATTTGAGCGGCTGATGAAGCTTATCCTGATACTCGACCATATGGCCGAGCACACCAGCGCAGTTCCGAGCCGGAGTGTGCTGAAGAATTACGGCGGCAAAACCGGCCACGACCTCGTTGAGCTGGTTAAGAGCATCTGCTCGCACAGTCCTAGGTCGTCCGATGATTTGCTGGAGACTATTAAGTCCGGTAGTCTAGCATTCGACCTTATCAACTTCCTCACTGATTTCGGAAATGGGGCACGCTATTACAACCTCGATGCTCTCTCCTCCGAGAAACCGCCGGATGATCCGCTGTCTCGCTGGAACCGTATTGTCCAGCGAATACTTGCGGAGGATTTTGATGCGAGACACCAGGATCGGGTACGCCGGTCATCGGCGGCACTCGCCGAAGAGATCAAGGACTTCACGATTGCTCGTGGGTTTGACCTGGAGGGGCGGCCGGTGTCGCTCGAACAAATGCTGCCTCTTAGCAGGCTACACCAGATGGCGGCACCACGCGCTGTTTTGCACTTGATGGGAATTCTTGTTCAATTGAAGGCCTTGCTTGAGGAAGCCTGCAATCGGGCACAGCGCGTGAACCAACAGGCGCAGAGCACTGGGGCCACCATCCCTTACCTCATAGAGTTCTTTGACTTTGTTACGGACGAGAGGCACGTAGTACTGAGGAAGAAGCGCTGGCCATAGGAATCTCGCCGCCTACCCAGGCGCTGCACCCGGCGGGGGCCGGTGCATCTGTAGCCCGCCGCAGGTGAGCATCAGATCGGCTGCGACAGTTCCATTTGTGAGCGCATGGGAACCCCGCTGGTTTAGAATGGGGAGATGTTTTCCCGCGTCCTGAAGCGAATGCGCGAGATGGTGCGTCGCGGAGAATACGTTATGACGACGCACGCCGACGAGGAAGCAGACGCGGACGAATTGAGTGTTTATGATATGGAGAGCGCCATACTGACCGGCGACATCCTGGAGAGACAAGAAGATCAGGAAACACGTGAGTGGAAATTTGTCATTCGCGGTGAGGCCATTGATGGCAGCGCGGTATTCGTCGTAGCGAAGTTTGGAGCCTCACAAAAACTACTGTATATCATTACTGTATATGCGGAATAGCGCGAAGCCAGTCCGTTGCGAGAACTGTGGACGGGAAGGCGCGCAGGTCCGGCATGTCACGCGCAGCTACGGCAAAGGGGCGAGCTTGCTGGTGGTGGAA
>CAYWWM010000100.1:0-7965 GCA_964461735.1 uncultured Solibacteraceae bacterium
TTTTCCTCGGAAACATACCGCAGCGTGCGCATATTGTGGAGGCGGTCGGCCAGCTTGATGAAGATGACCCGCAGGTCGTCCACCATCGCCAGCAGCATCTTCCGCATGTTCTGAGCCTGGTGCTCTTCGCTGCTTCCAAACTCGAGCTTGCTGATCTTGGTGACGCCCTCGACCAGGTGGGCCACCTCGTCGCCGAACTGGGCGCGGATATCGTCGAGCGTCACGGCCGTGTCTTCGACCACGTCATGCAGCAGGGCGGTCGTGATGGTGGGCACATCGAGACGCAGGTCGGCCAGAATGTGCGCCACCTCCAGAGGATGCGAGAGGTAGGGTTCGCCCGACATCCGCACCTGCCGCAGATGATAGCGCGCCGAGAACTGGTAGGCGCGTCGCAACACTTCCAGGTCCTCCGGGGGCCGGCTCTGCGCGATTTTCTTGAGGAGATCGCGGAAGCGAGTGAGTGTAAGCAGGTTGGTCGAGATGGCTTGGCGAAACGTGCTCGGGATATTGGCCATAGACTACCTGTTGGGCCTTCCGAAAAACAAAAAACCCTGGAAAGATTATCCCACAATCCTTCCAGGGTTCCTAAAACTTGCCCAATGTCCGAAATGTCCGCTACAAAGAAGGGACCTCTAGCCGCCGACGCCGCCGCTGCTTTGCTGTTGCTGCTCTCTCTCCGCCCTCTGTTTCTTGATCTCCAGGGCCTTTTCGATCCAAGAATTGGCCGTGTTGATGAGCTCTTCGCGCTCTGCCGGAGTTTCGACCAGATCGGCTTTTTCCCGGTACAGAAGGTTCAGGTAGGCCATGGCGTCATCGTAGTCCTGGCGAATCTGGATGGCTTTGTTGAGCATCTCCATGCCCTCTTCGATCAGGGGAAGACTGCGTTCCGCCAGGGCCTGGCGTTCCCTGGCATCGCGGATCGGGGCGTCCGCCGCGTATCCCATCCGGGTTTTCAGGATCATGCGGGGTTGGTAGGTCAACGTCCAGTTAATCACCGCCACGGAATAATACGGCACCGGATCCTGCGGAGCGAGCTGAATCTGCTTTACGTAGTATTCCTTGGCCTGGTCCATCCGCTTCATCTGGAAATACATGCTGGCGATGCCGCTGATGCTTCCGACGTTGGACGGGTCCATCTCGAGCACCTTCTGGAATTCCGCGATGGCGTTCTCGCCGTTTTGCTGGTTTTCGGGCGTATCCAAACCCGGGATGTATTGCGTGGCATAGGAAGTCGCGAGGTACTGCCGGGCGATGATGTGAGTGGGCTCGGCTTCCGTGGCTTTCTTGAAGTGATCCGCCGCTGTCGCATACTGCCCGCCCTTGTAAGCTACAATGCCCTTGTTGAGCTCGTCGCGCGCGGTAAACCACTGGCAGCCGGACGCTCCGAGCATGACGCACGCCAGAACCAACCATGCTCCCCATTTCTTCATTCGTGAATTCATCTCTTCTACCCCTCGCACGCAAGCTTCTCGCCAAACCTGCATCCGCCGGGAGGAACCGGAAGACCGGGCTACGGCGCGGCTTTACTGTCCTGCTTCGATATTCGCTGTGATCAGGCCGATCTTGTCAATCTGCACGCCCTTGGCGATGTCAATGACTTCGGCGACCTCGAAAAAGAGGACTTCCGGATCGCCCCGGACGAACATGGTCCGGTCGGCGCGCGTCCGAAAGATATCGTCGAGGCGCGCTCCCAGTTCCGCTTTGGTGACCGGGTCCTGGTTGATCAGCAGTGCGCCATTCTGATTCACCGAGACGACCACCGTACGGATATCCGGATCCACCTGCTGATCCGGCTGGTTCGGATTGGGCTGCGGCACCAATGCGTCCAGGCCTTTGGGAACCAACGGCGTGATGACCATGAAGATGATCAGCAGCACCAGCAATATGTCAATCAACGGGACGATATTGGGCTCTGATTTCGCCCCTTTCTTGCCTCCCACCGACATTCCCATAATCGTATCTCCTCTGGCGGCGACAGGGCGGGAGCCCTGCCGCGCGTCATTCTGGCAACTGGTCCGAAGCGGAAACGCCCGGCCTACAAGCCGGCCACTGGCCGCGGCACTCCTGGCTGCTGCACCTTCTCGGTCAGCAACCCCACCTGGTCCACCCCGGCGGAGCGCACCTCGTCCACCACGGCGACGACCCGCTCGTACTTGGCCCGCGAGTCGCTCTTGATGTACACCGTCTTGTCCGCCCGGCCGGCGATGCGTTCCTGCACCTGGGTGGTCAGATTATCCACGACCAGATCGGAGCCCAGAAAGGTTTTGCCGTCGCGCGTGATGGCCACCACCACGGCGTCCTCCCGGTCCGCGTCGCGCATGTCGCGCGGGTTATTGGTGCGCACCAACTCCACGGAAATATCCTTTTGCAGCATCGGGGTAATCACCATGAAGATGATGAGCAGCACCAGCATGATGTCGGCCATCGGCACCACGTTGGGCTCCGAGTTCACATCGGTGAGCGTCTTCTTGAAGGCTGCCATTTACTTCCGACCTTTCGCGGCGCTCCGCTTGATGAAGTAGTCAATCAGCTCGGAGGCGGAGTTGTCCATCTCGACGTCGAACGACTCCACCTTGTTGGTGTAGTAATTGTACGCCCACACCGCCGGGACGGCGACGAACAAGCCGAGCGCGGTGGTGACCAACGCTTCCGAGATGCCGCCGGCTACCGCAGCCAGACCGGTTCCCTGCTGGGTGGCGATTCCCTTGAACGCGTTGATGATGCCTACCACGGTCCCGAACAGTCCCACGAACGGCGCGGTCGCCCCGATGGTGGCCAGTCCGCTCAGTCCGCGCTTCAGTTCGGCGTGCACGATGGCCGACGCACGGTCCACCGCCCGCTTCGAGGACTCGATTTCTTCCCCGGAGATTTCCGCGCTGGCTTGGTGCGCCTGGAACTCCTGGAGACCGGCCGTCACCACCTTCGCCAGATGCGACTTCTTGTGCCGCTCGGCGACGCGCACCGCCTCGTCCATCTTGCCTTCGCGCAGCGCGCCGGCCACCAGCGGCGCAAACGTGCGGGACTGTTTCCGCGCGGCCGTATAGGCCAGGTAGCGGTCAATCATCACGCCGATGGACCACGCCGACATCAAGAACAGCAGCACCACCACGGCCTTGGCGGCAAATCCCATCTGCCGCCACATCGTCAGCAGGTCGAATCCGACGGCCCCTCCCTCCTGCAACAACATCATTCCATACACATAAACGTTTGCCATGTTCCCCTTTTCTCCTTCGCGGGAGCGAACGCTCCGCTTTCTTGAAATCCGATCCCCGCCCGGGCAGCCCCAAGGCCCCTGGCGGACTCTCCTCCAGTCCCAATGCACAATCCAGCTCGGAAGTTTTTTCCGGGCAAATTCCCCAGCTATCCGCCCAGCGTGAAGTTCACGTCAATGGTCGTGATCACTTCGACGGCCACTCCGTTCAGCATCGTGGGCTGATAGCGCCACTGCCGGACGGCGTCGAGGGCCGCCTGCACCAGCAGGGGATGCCCGCTCACGACTTTCAATTCCTCGATGACTCCATCCCGGTTGATGATCGCCTCCAGACGAACCGTGCCCTGCACTCGGGCTTGACGCGCCAGCGGAGGATAAGTCGGGCGGGCCTGGTTGGTGAGGCGAGCCGCCTGCACCTGGCCTCCGACTCGCACGCGCTCGGGAGCCGGCGGAGCGACCGCGACGGGCGGCGGCGGGGGGGGCGGCGGCGGCGGCGGGGCAGCGCTGATGATGCCGCCCAGAATTCCTCCGGCCGATCCACCCGGGATTCCGCCCGCTACTCCTCCCACCACGCCTCCCACCGGTCCCGGCGGCGGCAGAGGATCTTCGACGATCCGGGCGACTTCGCGCGGGATCGCCCGCGGCTGCACCATTTCTTGCGGCTTGATGATCCGCGGCTGCACCCGGACCACCGCGGGCGCAGGCGGCGGCGGCGGGGGTGGCGGCGGCGGCGGAGCCATCAGCATCGTCAAGGCCCCCACCGACGGCAGCGCCTCCGTATAGATTAAAGGAATCAGGATCATCACCGTCACAATGACGGTCTGCAGGGCGAAGGAAAACGCAACCGTCCACCCCTTTTTCGTTTTTCCTCGGCCCCCGTATTCCAGTAAGCTATCTTCAAACATGTTTCTGCCCCCACTGATTTCCGGAAATGGAGAAATCCCGTTACTTTTGCTCTCGCCTCGTCTGATCCGAATCCAGCTTTATGCTATCCCCGCGCCATGCGAAAAGCAATATTTAATTTATGCCTTTCATAATGGTGGTTTATAATACCGCGCTCCGGTATTTCTTGCAAGTCCGGCTCCCCAGGCTCACACTTTCGCTCCGACGCGGACCTTCTCGCGCTTGGCTTTGGCGGGTTCCCGTCCCGCGCGGACCGGGGCGCCGCTGCGGCGGTCCCGCTGCGCGTACTCCTGCCAGCTGGCCACCAGCGGCGCGGCGATCCCGACCGAAGAGTACGTGCCCACCAGAATCCCGACGAACAGCACAAACCCGAAGGCGCGCAGCACCTCGCCGCCGAACAGGAAAATCGAGAGCGTTCCCACCAGCACCATGCCGCCCGTGAGGATGGTCCGGCTCAGCGTCTGGTTGATGCTGCGGTTGGCGATGTCGGTGAAATTCTCGCGCCGCATCAGCCGCACGTTCTCGCGGATGCGGTCGAAGATCACGATCTTGTCGTTGACCGAGTATCCGATCAGCGTCAGCAGCGCCGCGATCACCGTCAGGCTGAGCTCCAGGTTGGCGATCGAGAGCAGGCCGAGCGCGATCACGACGTCATGCAGCAGGGCCAGCACGGAGGCGACTCCGTAGACCCACTCGAAGCGGAACGCGATGTACACCAACATGCTGGCAAGACCCAGAAGGGTTGCCATCAGCGCCTGGCGCCGCAGCGCCGCTCCCACCTTGGGACCCACGAACTCCGCGCTGCGCACCGCGAACGCCGGAAGCGAGAACTCCGTCTGAAACGCTTGCAGGACCTGCGGCGTGACGCCTTGCACCGAACGCAGGTCGTCGAAGCTGGCGATCAAACCGTTGTGGGGAGGGGAATCGCGGAAACTCACCAGCCGCTGCGCCAGCGGCGCGGCCTGCTCGGCGGCAACGCCGGCGGTGATCAAATGGCTCTCGAGAGTGGCCGCGCTGGCTTCGTTCCAGTTGGGGCGTTCGGTGCTGCCGCCGAACTCCATGGCGAGGGTGTTCACAATCGTGCGTTGCCCGGCTTCCAGGTCGGCCTCGTTGGCCGCGGTCAGATCCAGTCCGATCAGGATCTCGTGATTGGCCACCGCCCCGAATTCCTGGAGCGTGCTGTTGCCCAGCCCATGTTGGCCGAGCACGCCGCGGATGCGGTTGAGGTCGGGGGCCTCGCGGAACTTGACCTGGACCAGGGTGCCCCCCCGGAAATCCAGCCCGTACTGCGGCCCGCCCTTGGCCAGCAGAGAGATCATTCCCGCCGTGCTCACGAGCACCGAGAAGCCGATAAAGAGCCACTTCTTTTTCAGCCAATCAATGGTCAGGGTTTGGAAAAGTTCCATGGTCGTTCAAAAGTCTTTCAGATGCTGATGGCCGCCTGCCTCGGCTGGCGGGACAGAAGAAAATCAAACATGAACCGCGAGACGAACACGGCCGTAAACATGTTCGCGGCCAGCCCGATCGTGAGCGTCACCGCAAAGCCTTTCACCGGGCCGGTGCCGAACAGGAAGAGGAAAAAGGCGGCGATCACGGTGGTGGCGTTGCTGTCCACGATGGTCAGCACGGCCTTGCTGAATCCCGCCTCGACCGCCGACACCGGCGTCTTGCCGGCGCGCAATTCTTCCCGAATGCGCTCGAAGACCAGGACGTTGGCGTCCACCGCCATGCCGATGGTGAGGATGATCCCGGCGATGCCCGGCAGCGTCAGCGTGGCCCCGATATACCCGAGCGCCGCCAGCAGGATGAGCATGTTCAGAAGCAGCGCGATGATGGCGTTGATGCCGGACAGCTTGTAGTAGACGGGCATGAACAGAAACACCGCCGCCAGGCCGATGATCGAAGCCAGCACGCCGGCGCGGATCGAGTCGGCGCCGAGCGACGGGCCTACGGTGCGTTCCTCGAGGTACTGCATGGAGGCCGGCAACGCGCCCGCCCGCAGCACCAGCGACAAATCATTGGCCCGCTGCTGCGAGAAGCGGCCCGTGATCCGCCCGGAGTCGGTGATGCGGCTCTGGATCACGGCGACGGTTTGAATTCTGCGGTCGAGAACCACGGACATGCTGTTGCCGATGTTAGCCTCGGTATACTCGCCGAAGCGGCGCGCGCCGTCCTGGCTGAGCGTGAAGTCCACTTCCGGCCGGTTGTTCTCGTCGCGTCCCGGCCGCGCGTTGCGCAAGTCCCGGCCGGTCACGATGGGAACTCGCGAGATGAGATACCACTGGTTCCCCTGGGCCAACTCGCCGGTCTCCGGCTGCTCGATGGATTCGGCCAGTTCCGTTCCCACCGGCAGTACGCCGTTGTGCGCCGCCAGCCCTTGCTGCCGCGAAGAATACGGCCCGCCCGTCACCGCCTTGATTTCGAGCAGCGCCGTGGTCTGCATGATCTCCTTGACACGGGTGGGGTCGTCCACGCCCGGCAACTGCACCAGGATTTCGAACTGGCCCTGGCCGCGTTCCTGGATGGTCGGCTCGCTGACGCCCAGGCCGTCCACCCGGTTGCGGATGGTCTCCACGGACTGGTTGAGCGTCTGCTGCCGGATCTCCGCAAGCGGCAGGGGCCGCAAATTCAAACGGTAGGCGCCTGAGTCGGCCACCGAATACGTCCAATTGAATTCCGTCTCGTCGAGCGCCTGGCGAAACGCCGTGGTCTGATCCACGGGGATCCCCTGAATCTCGATGCCGCCTGCCGAGGTGATGTCGGCGGCGTCAATGCGCGTGATAGACCCGTAGGGAATCTGGCGTGTTTGCAGGGTGGTCCGCAGGCGCGCGATGGTCTGGTCGGCCTCGGCGTTGACGGCGTCGTGGACGTTCACTTGCAACACCAAGTGCGTCCCGCCCTGCAAGTCGAGACCCAGCCGCAGGCGGTCGGCGATGTTCTCGCGCAGGGAGATCCCGCTGGTCGGCAGACCGATCACTCCATAGATGCTGGCCAGCACGATGGCGGCAATCGCAATCCCTTTTTGCCACAGGCTACGAGACATGAGGTTACTTCGGCTCCTCTTCGGGGCGCTCCACGGACTCCACCGCGCTCCGCAATACCTCTAGTTTGACCTGTTCCGGGGGAATCCGCAAGATGATTGCTTCATCCTTTTCTTTGAGCCCCACGACGGTGCCCCGGAGGCCGCCGCGGGTCACCACGCGGTCGCCGCTCTTGAGGTTGGCGAGCATCTGCTGGTGGCGTTGCTGCTGCTTCTGCTGCGGCCGGAACACGATGAAGTAAAACACAAGGATGATGGCGGGAACGTAGAACAGCAAGAAGTCCATGCCGCTCCCTTGTGCTTGCAGTAAGAAAAAGGCCACGGTCAATTTCGACGCCCGCGCGCTTCCCGCCCGTTAAACACACGCAATCACTCCGGCTCTCGCCTTATGGTACCTCCCCTTGCAGCCGTGAGCGGAATTCGTACGAGAAACGGGAAAAGTCACCAGCCGTAATAGTCTGCCGAATTTTCTTCATGGTGTCAAGATAAAAGAAAATGTTGTGGGCGCTGTTGAGAATGCGTCCCAGCATCTCTCCGGCCAGGAAGAGGTGGCGCAGATAGGCGCGCGAGTAGCGTCGGCAGGCCGGACAGCCGCACGACTCGTCGAGCGGCCGCGGGTCCCGCGCATAGCGCGCCTGCCGGATGTGCAGCCTGCCCTGCGACGTGAACAGCAGCCCGTTGCGGCCGTTGCGCGTCGGCAGCACGCAGTCCATCATGTCTACGCCCAGCGCCACGTACTGCGGCAGCTCTTCCGGCAGCCCCGCGCCCATCACGTAGCGCGGTTTCTCTTGGGGCAGGTGCTCCTCCGTAG
>CAYWWM010000101.1:0-7907 GCA_964461735.1 uncultured Solibacteraceae bacterium
GGCAGGTTCTGGACATTATGCACGTTGGCGTCGCTCATGCCGCTGCCGTACAGGATCAACATATGGTCGAGCAGCGAGCCGTCGCCGTCGGACGTGGATGCCAGCCTCTGCAGGAAGTACGAGAACATCTCGGCATGATAGGTGTTGATCTTAGACACCTTCGACATCTTGCCGGGCTCGTACCGGTGGTGCGTCAACGGGTGGTGCTGATCGGGAATGCCGATCTCCGGATAGGATCGGTTGCTTCCTTCCTGGGCATTCTGATAGGTGATGACGCGGGTCAGGTCCGCCTGGAAGGCCAGCACTTGCAAATCGAACATCAATTTGGCGTGCTCCTTGAATGTCGGCGGGATGCCCACGGGACGCTCCAGCGACGGCAGTTCCTGGGAGGACTGCTCCTCGGCCACCTGGATGCGGCGCTCGGTATCGCGAATGGCATCGAGCCACTCGGTGAGCTTGGCGCGGTCGTTTGGACCGAGACCGGTGGTGAGCCGGGTCACGTCGCGGGTCACCGCGTCGAGAATGCTGCGGTCCCTCTGAATGCGGGCGAGCAGCTCGGCCCGGCTGGTGCTGTCACTGTCGCCGAAGAGGCGCTCGAAGACCGCCCGCGGCTGATACTCCATCGGCATCGGGGTGGTCGGGGTGCGCCAGGAGAGCGTGTTCTTGTAGGCGCAGCTATAACCGGTGTCGCACTCGCCGACCAGAGCGGGCGGGTCCAGCGTGAGTTCCAGCGACTGCAGCGAAGTTGTCTTGCCGATTTCTCTCGCTGCGATCTGGTCCACCGACGGGCCCACACCGACCTCGGACCCGTACTTCGGATGAACGCCTGTGAGGAACACGGCGCTGGCGCGCGAGTGGTCGCCTCCGGGATCGCCCGGCCGCTGCCGAGCTTCCAGGTGGTTGAGGCCGCTCAGCATTTGAATCCGGTCCTGAAACGGACTCAGCGATGCCAGAATCGGTTTCAGCGTGAAACCGTTGCCTTCCTCCGCCGGCGTCCACTGGTCCATAATGATCCCAGTGGGACAATAGACAATGGACAGGCGGTTCGGCGGCTTGACTGCCGCATCCCCAACGGCCGCCATCGCCGGAACCATCCCGTCGAGCAGCGGCAAAGCAATCGTGGCGCCCATGCTGCGCAGAAACGCGCGGCGAGGGATGGCCTTTTTGAAAATCATCATGGCTCTTGTGACCTCCTCATCTGAAATGGCGTACTGTTGGCGATTCCTAACACGAGCGACGACCATCGGTAGCCGCTCCCTGCTGCCTCCCGCACGATGCCGCGGATGGCCGGTTGATCGTAATACTCGATGCCCCGGCCGAGAGCATACGTGAGGAGTTTTTCGGTTACGGTGGTGACAAACTGTCTGTCTTTGCTAGCCAAGACTTTCCGCAGCTCAGCCGGACCGTCAATCTTGGTGCCGTCGGGAAGCTGGCCGGACGCGTCAATGGGCGTGTCATCGGAGCCGCTGGTGGTCCGCCACTTCCCGATGGCGTCAAAGTTCTCGAGCGCAAATCCCAGCGGGTCCATCCGCGAGTGACACGTCGAGCACACCGCATTGGCGCGGTGCTTCTCCAACTGCTGGCGAACCGAGAGGATTTTGCCGTCCTGGCCGCGATCCTGCAGCGCGGGAACATTGGCGGGCGGCGGCGGCGGGGGAGCGCCCAGGATATTCTCGAGCACCCACTTGCCGCGCAGGGTCGGGGCGGTTCGAGTGACGTACGACGTCACGGTCAGAATGCTCCCCTGCCCCAACAAACCCCTCCGGGACTCATCCGCCAACGTCACACGCCGAAAGTGGCTGCCGTATACATTGGGAATCCCATAGTGCCGGGCCAGCCGCTCGTTGAGGAACGTATAGTCGGCGTTCAACAAATCCATGACGCTGCGGTCCTCGCGCACAATGCTTTCGAAGAACAGCTCCGTCTCCTTCTGGAATGCCTCCCGCAGGTTGAAGTCGAAATTGGGGAACGATTCCAGATCCGGCACTACCGACCGCATATTGCGCAAGTACAGCCATTGTCCGGCGAAGTTGTCCACCAGGGCTTTGGAGCGCGCATCGCCGAGCATGCGCCGCACCTGCTGTTCCAGCACCGCAGGTTCCTTCAGCCGGCCGCGCTCCGCTTGAGAGAGAAGCTCCTCGTCGGGGGGACTGCTCCAAAGGAAAAACGCCAGGCGGGACGCCAGTTCGAGATCGTTGATCCGATTGGCGGTGTTGGGCGCAGCGTTCGCCGGATCGCGTTCGACGCGGACCAAGAACTCTGGGCTGACCAATATCTTTTGCAGCGCCATCCCGATCCCCGCTTCAAATCCCCCTTCGTTCCGTCCGATCTTGTATAAGCCGAGCAGTCCCTCCACGTCTCCGCCCGTGACGGGCCGCCGATACGCGCGACGCGCCAGCGCCGAAAGAATCTTTATGGCGCAGGCCTCTTCGTCCTGGCTACCGGACGGGCGACACACAAAAATCTTGCTGCGGCTCGGGGTCTCGCCGACGCCTTTGGCCCCAAAGGGTCCGCTGATCGCGACGCTGGCGATGGCCGGGTCAAACTCGCCAAACGCAGGATCATCCTCAACGTATGGATCGGAGAGAAACCCCGGCATACGGCCTCGATGGACTCCTTCGGGTACCAGCGATTCCTTCGGGAAAACAACCGCCACCACGTGCGTGCCGGCCTTAGCGGCAAAACGGACTTCCAGACCCGAATCCGCGGTGCGCAGGCTTTCCGCCAAGGCGGGGTTTGCTCGCGCCTCTGCATCCGCGACCATGCCCTTCGCCAAACCGCCCACCGTAAACAGCTTGATGCGCTCGCCGTCCAGCCGCACGTCCAGCGGGTGCGGCTCGGTGAGCCCCAGGATTATCTTCTGGTCGTTCCCCACCAAGCGGATTTTGACGACGTATTCGCCGTCGAGCGGGAAGTAATGGCGAATCGCGGTTCCGCCGCGGGAGCCGAACGGAAGGTCCTCGCTCATGCGATGGTCTTGCAGCAGGAGCTTCGGGATATCGTAGGTCACATTGCTGGCCGGGATGGCCGCATCTCCGACGGCGAGGCGAGCAATTTTGCGCGCCGAGGACATATACCGTTCCAGCAAGGTTGGCGAAACCGTCAGCATATCCGCGATGTTGTCGAAGCCATAGCCGGAATCATCGCCGGGAAGAAGCGATTCCGCGTTAATGTCCATCGCCAGCAGGTCGCGGACCGCGTTGGCGTACTCGGTGCGGTTCAGGCGATGAACCGCCGGTCGGCCGGGATTGGGCTTCGCCACGGCCACGCGGTCGAGCGCCGTCTCCAGATACTCGGCGATAGAATCGTAGGTGGCCTCGTCGGGGCGGGGCAAGCCGGCGGGCGGCATCGCTCTGGTCCGCAGCTTCCGGATCACCTTTTCCCACACCTCCGCGCCGGCCGGGACATTCTCGATGTCCTGCTGGTCCAGCATCAATCCTGCCGTTTTCAATCTTTCGTTATGGCACGTGACACAGTAACGGTTGAGAGCTTCGCGGTGCGGTGAAGTCGAGGAGGAAACCGGACTGGGGGTCTGCGCGGCTGCCTGCAGGCAACCCACCCCCGCTAGCACAACTGCAATCCATCCGCCGAGGGCCCTGGCCATAGAACGCTCCCCCCCCCTGCCTGTTTATTGTGAGACATTCTACCGAAGAGAGTATAGGCGTGTCAAGAACATTGCAGGCCAGTTAATTCCCCAAGGTTGCCAGCGGAGGGAGGGAGAGGGAATCAAGCATTGCAATTCAAGCGCCATCTCACTTAAGATGGTATGTTTCGCAAGCAGGGGAAACCACGAGGAGGTCGGCATGAAATTCGCAACAGGGGTCGTGGTGTTGGCGCTCGGGACCGGCTTCTGCTTGGCGCAGGAGGGAGCGATTCCCGATCCGGAATCCATGAGGCATTTTTTCGAAGAGGCTTCTCGGAAGTATGATTACGTCGTGCTCGACTCTCTCCCCGTGCTGCACGTAGCCGATGCGCGGATTCTTGCCACTCAGGGCGAGGCTGTGATCCTGGTGTCCCATGGAGCAGTCACGCCGCGTGAGGCGGTGAAGCACGCCAAACAGCACCTGGAGCAGGTCAACGGAAACCTGATCGGAGTGGTGCTGAATAACCTGGATTTCAGTTCCGTCGGCTACGATTATTACCATCGGTACTACCGGAGGGGATACGGTTAGCGGAGCTATGGCTACGGCTATGGCTACGAGAGCCGCGCGGACCAACGGGAGACCTGAGCGGAACCTTGAGCGAAGCGGCCAGCGGGAGAGTGGACTTCCTTCGATCCCATACTCTAACCGCCCCCCGGCCCGTTGGACGGAAAACACGGTGCGGACATTTTCTTCGAGTCTTCCTGGCCGCGCTCTGGATGTAGGAACCGTCCCTGCGGCCCGCCTGCCGCGAGGCCGTCCCCGTGCGCATTGCGCACTGCCGCAATACCAGCGACGGCAAAGGTTCCGGACCGGCAAGAACCCTCTACCGTATTTGGATGAAACACTGGATTGGCAAGTACGCTAGGCACGGGGTGGCCGCCTCAGAGGCTGCAGCCGAGGCGCTCTTCGGAGCAGCTTGGCGGTCCGCTGCGCGCTTTCGCGTGCTGCATTGCGGGATCGATTTGGAGCCGTGCCGTCAGGCTGTTTGGCGCAAGAGCGTTCTGGGAGAGTTGGGCATCCCAGCGAATGCGCCCGTGATCGGGCAGGAAGCGGCGCGATATCGTCGCCTAGCCCGTGTGGGTCGCAGCCTCGTACTGAAGATGCTTGACGTTTGGCGAACTGCCTCCGAAGTCCTGCAAATCTACCGGCACACCCTGGAGGGAAAGGAACGACCTCCTGGATTCTTGTCCGAACGCTATTTGAGCAGCGGGGCGCTGGTCCAATGACTTTCACGCCATCTCTGCATCCGGCGGTGCGGTCCCGGCTTAAGCGTCTGCTCGACGTGCTGATGGCGAGCGCGGGAATCCTGGTCTCGTCGCCGGTTCTGCTGCTGGCGGCCGGGATCGTGCGGCTGACGATGGGGAGTCCGTGCGTCTTCCGGCAGAAGCGCCCGGGTCTCGGGGGGCGAGTGTTCGAGCTGTACAAACTGCGAACGATGAACGAGAAGCGGGACCCGAGCGGGAAGCTGCTGCCCGACGCGGAACGCCTGACGCCGACCGGACGGCTGATCCGCAAGACCAGCATAGACGAGCTCCCGCAGCTCTGGAACGTATTGAAAGGCGACATGAGCATGGTGGGACCGAGGCCGCTCCTGCCCGAGTACCTTCCGCCCTACACGGCGCGCCAGATGCGCCGCCACGAGGTGAAGCCGGGCATTACGGGTTGGGCGCAGGTCAATGGACGCAATGCGCTGACCTCGGAAGAAAAGTTCGAGCGGGACCTCAGCTACGTCGAGAACTGGAGCCTGTGGATGGACCTGCGGATCGCGGCCCTGACGGCGTGGAAAATCACCTCGGGAGAAGGCATCAACGAGCCGCGACATTCGACGATGGGAGAATTCCGGGGCTAAGGCGAATTTCGCTGCCCCACCGGCTGCCTTCTCCTCCGGAGCGAAACACGATGAGCGCAAGGGAAAGAGTCATGACGGTCGCAAGAGACCGGGAGCATGCGAGACCGACACAGAGGTTTCTGGCCTCGCGGCTGCTTTTTCGCAGCGATAAGGATTGGAGCGCTGAAATGAGAATCGGGGTGGATATGGTCGAAATCGGCCGTTTTGGACGGGCGATGAAACTCAGTTCGGGACTGGCTTCCCGGATGTTTACTCCCGGGGAATTGGAGATTGCGAAACGGTTCGGCCCCCGTCGGCGGGAACAGTTTTTGGCGGGCAGGTTTGCCGTCAAGGAAGCTGTTCTGAAGGCATTAGGAACCGGGATCGGAGGGGACATCGAACTCACCGATATTGAGTCGCTTCCGGTTGCGAGCGGAGCCCCGCAGCTAAAGTTCTTGGGAGCTGCCCGGGATGCGTTGTCGAGCCATGCGCTCACTCGGTATAATGTTTCCCTCAGTCACGACGCCGGATTTGTCATGGCCTTTGTAGTTCTTACTTAGGCGCTTAGCGCCGAAGATGGAAAAAATTTTGTCGATGTTTGACAACCCTTTTGTTTTCAACGGCCCGGAGGGCCACTTTTTCCGAGCGCAGTCTCGGAAAAAGCGTAGTACCTATGGAATTGAATTCTTGCCGCCGCCGGCAGGAAATTTTTGAGCATATCGGTTTTCGCCAATACTGTCGGGCCTTCGGAGCGCTTTCCGAAACGGCCCAACGATTCGAATCCGGAATTCGGAATCTGTCATTTCGGTTCCGGCCCTGCCGGGTTAGGAAGGAGGAGGAGGCCATGGGCAGGGTGCGCGTATCGCAGGTGGCCATTCGCGGAATCGTCTGCACCGTGCCTGGCGCGCCTCTTACCATACACGAGTTGGGTAGCGACCTCGAAGCGGCGGAACTGAACAAAGTCGCCCGCACGGTCGGCCTCGAACACTTATACCGTGTTAAGCCCACGCAAACTGCGGGCGACCTGTGTGTGGCAGCCGGTCGCCAGCTCCTCGGCAACTTGGGGTGGTCCCCGGACTCGGTGGATGCAATGATCCTGGTCACGCAAACGCCTGACTACTTTCTCCCTGCCACCGCCTGCGTAGCCCATGGGTCTCTGGGCCTTTCGCCTCACTGCATGGCTTTCGACGTAGGGATGGGATGCTCCGGCTACGTCTACGGCCTTCTGCTTGCCAGCCAGTTTGTGAGCAGTGGCGCTTGCCGGAGGATCCTGTTGCTGGCCGGCGATACCATTAGCCGGACACTCGCGCCGGATGACCGATCCACGAGCTTGCTCTTCGGCGATGCCGGTTCCGCGACGGCACTGGAATTTGAGCCGGATGCGCCGGCAGTCTCCTTTGTGGCAGGCACGGATGGCACCGGCATTCACAACTTGATGATCCCCTCGGGAGGATTCCGCTGCCCGGTGCTCTCGGAGGACGGTTCCCCGAGCATTCCTGGCCGCCGCCCACAGTTATATATGGACGGGCTGGCAGTCTTCGATTTCACCTTGAAACGTTTGCCGCCACTGGTCGAAGAGACGCTCTGTTTGCAGCAGTGGTCCAAGGATGACGTGGATTATTACGTCTTTCACCAGGCGAACGCTTTCATGTTGCAGGCCCTCGCCAAGAAGCTTCGGATCGCCCCCGATCGCATGCCCCTGAACATCGCCAAATACGCCAATACCTCCATGGTCTCGATTCCGCTGCTGTTGGTGGACGATCTGAGGGGTCAAATCTCGGGTGAGCAGCCGACACGCTTACTTCTGGCAGGCTTTGGTGTCGGATACTCTTGGGCGGCAATGGCGTTCTCAGCGTCAAGAATCTCCGCTGAGTTACTGCGTCTGGCTGAGGAACCCGCATGTACAACCCCATCGCCCTGAACGGGAAGCTGGTTTTGGTGACAGGAGCATCTTCCGGTATTGGGCGAGCTGCGGCGGTCACGCTGCATCGCCTGGGTGCGGAAGTCATTCTTTCCGGACGGCGGGAGCAGGCTCTCGGCGAGACAGAGAATCTCTTAGCCGACGGGGCCTCCGGGTGCAGCATTGAACCCTTCGATTTGACCGACGTGGATCAGATTCCGGATTGGCTTCGACGGGTGCGAGAGAGGCGAGGCCGCCCGCTGAACGGATTGGTCCATTGTGCCGGGGTTGGCCGGTATGCGCCCATTGCTACTCTGACGCGCAAAAAAATCGAGGAAATGTGCATTCCGAATTTGTATTCCTCGGTAGGGATCATTCGGGGTTTTGGCCAGAAGGGGATTGCCGCAGAAGGAGCGTCAGTGGTGCTGGTGTCGTCGGTCGCGAGCCTAACCGCGAGCCCAGGGATGCTGGCCTACAGCGCTAGTGCTTACTTTCATAAGTAAGCGTTATATGTTATGCTTGCCGCATGAGCAGG
>CAYWWM010000102.1:0-7855 GCA_964461735.1 uncultured Solibacteraceae bacterium
GGCGAGCCGCTCCTGCAAGCGCGGGCGGCCGCCCAGGCCGGCGACGACGAACTCATTGAAATACGGCCCGTCGAATCGCAGGCGCGCCCCGGCGCGGCCAAAGCTTTCGGCGGCGTAGCGGGCTTTCGCAAGATTCTGGACGGCCATCTCGCGCAGGCCCTGCTTGCCGTAGACGGAAAGAAACACGGTGACCATCAAGGCGCAGAGCGCCTGATTGGTGCAGATGTTCGAGGTGGCCTTTTCGCGGCGGATGTGCTGCTCGCGCGTCGCCAGCGTGAGGCAGAAGCCGCGGTGGCCGCCGGCATCCACCGTCTGCCCGACGAGTCGCCCGGGCATGCTGCGCAGGTACTTTTCCTTCGCCGCAAGGAACCCGACGTAGGGTCCGCCAAAGCTCATCGGCACGCCCAGCGACTGCGCCTCGCCCGCCACGATATCGGCGTCGGCGGGCGGGCGCAGGATGCCGAGCGAGACCGGCTCGGCGATCATCACGATCAGGAGCGCCCCGGCGGCGTGAACCTGAGAGGCCAGCTTCGGGATGTCTTCCACAACGCCGAAGAAGTTGGGAGACTGCACCACGACCGCAGACACGTCGCCGCCCAGGCGGTCGGCGAGCGCGGGGCCTTGCGCCTGGCCGCTGGCGGCGAAGGGAACTTCATCGAGCGCGATGTCCTGGTGCTGGAGGTAAGTCGCGAGCACCTGGCGGTACTCCGGATGGACCGACCGGGCGGTCACGATGCGTTTGCGGCGGTTGGCGCGGATCGCCATCAGAACGGATTCGGGCAGCGCCGTGGAGCCGTCGTACAAGGACGCGTTGGCCACGTCCATGCCGGTCAACTGGCACATCAGCGTCTGATACTCGAAGATGGCCTGCAGCGTCCCCTGGCTGATCTCCGGCTGATAGGGCGTGTAGGCCGTGTAGAACTCGCTGCGCGATATCATTGCGTCGAGCACGGCAGGCCGGTAATGGTCGTAGACTCCCGCTCCCAGAAAGCAGGCCGAGTCGCGCGCGTTCTCCGCAGCCCGGGCGCGGAAGTAGCCGAGGATCTCCGGCTCGGACTGTCCCGCCGCCAGCGCCAGGGGCCTGTCCAGCCGCACTGCCGCGGGAATGGATTCGAAGAGCTGCTCGACGGAATCGCAGCCGATCTCTTGGAGCATCTGCCGACGCTCGGCGGGGGATTTGGGAAGGTAGCGCATGCAGATTCTAAATCGTGGCAGCAAGAATCAGTCGGTCACACAAGATTCAGAAGCCGCGCCCTTTCCGCAGCCCAGGCGTTTACCTGGATTATTCAAGACCATTCCCGCCGGACCATTGGAAGCCGCTTCTTTTCTCTAGCCCAGGCGTTTACGCCTGGGTTCGAAGAGCTCCACGCACCGCGCAGCCCCCTTTCAGGGGGCTTTCCTCGGAGTGCAGAGGCTATCACACCACGGAGGCTCGCATAATAAAGCGCGGGAGGTAGACGTCAGGGCATCCCGGCTAGCCGGGATGCCGCAAGCAGTCGCATGAACAAGGGCTTTAGCCCCTGAGGTTCGTCGTTTTCCAAACCGGTGAGGACGGTCGGGAAAATTTCCGACTCACCTCAGCGGCTGAAGCCGGCCTGCTCTTGCGCAGCGGAACGGCACGACTCAAGTCGTGCCCTGACGGACCCCGCGCCATATAATGCGATCCTCACTCACTCTTGCAGCCGTGCCCTTACGAACTACGCAAACAAAGCATCTGTGAGTTCACTTCTATTCCCCGGTTTCCTGCCGCACGTACTCCTCGTACTGCTCGGCGGTGAAGAGCTTCTCGAGCGGCGGCGGCGCGCTGAGGGACACCTTGATCATCCAGGCCTTGCCGTGCGGGTCCTGATTGATCCACTCGGGCGTCTCGACGAGCGCGCTGTTTACCTCCGTGACCGAGCCGCTCACCGGCGAGAAGATATCCGAAACGGCCTTCACGGACTCGACCGTGCCGCAGGGCTTGCCCGCCTCGACCAGAGTGCCCACCTTCGGGAGGTCCAGATACACAATGTCGCCGAGCTGATGCTGAGCGTGGTCCGTGATGCCGACCGTGGCGGCGCTGCCGTCGAGCGCCACCCACTCGTGCTGGTCGGTGTAGCGAAACTGGGACGGATACGTCATGACTCTCTCCGAACGAACCCACGGCATAAAGGGCATGCCGTGGCTACCTCATTCAATTTTTCTTCCGGCGATAAATCGGCGCCGGAACGATCTCGGCGGCGGCGCGCGTCCCGCGAATGTCAATCGAAATCCTCTGGCCGGCGGCGGCGTGTTCGCTCGGCAGCAACGCGAATCCGATGCTGCGCTTGAGGAACGGGACGTAGGAGCCGCTGGTCACCTTGCCGATGGTCTGGTCGCCGAGAAGCACCGCAGCGTCGTCGCGGGCGATGCCGCGGTCGCGCAGCTCAAACGCCGCGAGCGAGCGCGGGACTCCCTGCTCGGCCTGCCGCAGCAAGACGTCGCGCCCGAGGAACGGGCCTTTGTCGAGCTTCACCAGCCAGCGCAGGTTCACTTCGAGCGGCGTGATGTCCTCGTTCATGTCGTGCCCGTAGAGCAGCATCCCGGCTTCGAGGCGCAGCGTGTTGCGCGCCCCGAGGCCGCACGGCACGATGCCCTCAGCCTTGCCCGCTTCGAGAATGGCGTTCCAGATGCGCTCGGATTCGCTGACCGGAAAATATACCTCGAAGCCGTCCTCGCCGGTGTAGCCGGTGCGGGCCACGATGGAGTCGGTCCCGCAGACGGTTCCCCGCGCGAACCAGTAATACTTGAGCGCGGCGAGCCCAACCGAGGTGAGCGGCTGCAGCACGGCCAGGCTGCGCGGCCCCTGCACCGCGAGCTGCGTGTAGTCGTCGCTCGTGTTCCGAACCTCTGCCCCCGGCTGGTTGTGGCTCGTGATCCAGGCGTAGTCGGCCTCGCGGCGCCCGGCGTTGACGCACAGGAAATAGCTCTCGTCGCCGACGCGGTGGACGAGCAGGTCATCCACCATGCCGCCGCGCTCGTTCATCAGGGCGGAATAGTGCGCCTGGCCGATTTGCAAGCGCGAGACATCGTTGCAGGTGATGCTCTGGAGCAGCGGCAGCGCCCCCTCGCCGCGGACCTCGACCTCGCCCATGTGGCTCACGTCGAAGAGGCCGACGCGCGTCCGCACCGCCATGTGCTCGGGCACGATGCCGGAGTACTCGACGGGCATGTCCCAGCCGCCGAACTCGACCATCCGCGCGCCCATGCGGCGGTGAGTTTCGTTCAGTGCGGTCTTGCGCAGCGCGGCAGTCGGGACAGCCAATTCCGGAACCTCAGGCAAAGGAAAAAAGCGGAAGGGTAAGCTAACACACGGCGGGAAAAACAGTCAAGGCAGCGAGCGTTACTCGTCTGACTCCTAGGCGGCGCGGCTTCGCGCGCGACTGCCTTCCCGCCGGCGAAGAGTGGGAAGACGCTGGATGGACTTCCCGGCTTTCTGCTCGGCGAGGCGGAGCTCATAGAGGCTTTGCAGATTGAGCCAGAACTGCGCGCTGGTGCCGAAAAAATGCGCCAGACGCAACGCCGTGTCGCCGGTGACGGCGCGCCGGCCGTTCAGGATTTCGGTGATGCGGTTGGTCGGCACGCGCAACTGGCGCGCAAATTGGGCGGCGCTCATGCCGAGAGCCGCCAAATCTTCGGCCAAGTGCTCTCCCGGGTGAATGGGCATTATAGGCATCTCAACTCTCCTTAGTGGTAATCCACAATCTCCACGTTCACGGGCCCCGGGGAATCAATCGGCCACTCGAAGCAAATCCGCCATTGGTCGTTAATGCGAATGCTGTACTGGCCTTTCCGGTCGCGCTTCAGGGCCTCAAAATGGTTGCCGGGCAATACAGCGAGGTCGTGCAGGGACAGGGCAACTTCAAGGCGATCGAGCTTCAAGCGCGCCGCCCGTTCTACTCCGGAGAAGGCCTTGACCCACTCCCCTTCTGCGAAGATTCTTGTCCTCCTGTCCCGGTAGCTGACGATCATGAATCTTCCAGGAAAGAATATAGAATATTATGCGTTACGTCAAGCATAACGCGCTACGCCGTTACGGCCCTCGCTGCCGCAGCGAAACGCGGTCAATCCAGACTTTCCCTGCGATCAAGTTGTTGAGTTTCTGGCTGGGGGAGCGGCGCAACTGGATGACGACCACGCTGGTGCGCGGGCCGGTCTCGAAATCGAGCTGCTCGCGGACCCAGCCGCTTGTTTCGACCCGGTTGGCGGTGGAATGCGTAAACGCCTCCTCGCCCGGCGCGCCCAGGCTGGCGAGGGTGAAAAACAAGCCGTTGTCCGTGGTAATGCTGTCCGTCCGGAGATGGACCTGGAACCGGTACGACCGGTTCGGCTCGACCGGAACCGCTTGCCAAACTCCGTCAAAATTCAGATTGGCCGTTCCATCGAAGCTGACCCGCAAGGAGCGAGTCCCGTTCTGGAACACGAATCCATCGAGGGCGACTTGGTACCCGCTTCCTTTGGTGAACCGCCAGCCGAGGCCAGCGTTGGGGATGTCGAACTCAAAATCCCCATTGGTCAGCAGTTCCCCCGACGGTTTGACTGACGTCTGTCCCGTGAGGGAAAGGATTTCCTCCCAGACCCGAGCGGCCTCGGCACCCATCCCAGCCACCGCCAGGGCCTCCACATAGGCGTTCCCGAGCCGAACCTTCCTTTCGGCGTCCGCCGGGGCGAGTTCCTCCCAAACGGGATAGGCTTCGGCGAGTCTTCGTCGCTGCAGCAAGAATCGCAGGTAGTCGGCCCGGACCTCCGCGGTCGCAGGAACCAACTCACGCAGGATCACTGCGCGGTTTTCTTCCAGTTTCCAGGCCAGGTCAAATACGGGAGCACGAAGAGACGGCTCGTTGGCAGCCGTCCGCAGATAGGGGAACGCTTCCGCGGACCGGCCACTGACGAGGAGGAAATTCGCAAAACGCCAGGAGGCTTCCGGGGAATGCGGAACTGCCGCCAATTCCGCCCGCAAGTCCTCTTCCGCCCGCTGCATTTCCCCCCGCTCTACGTGGACACTGGCCAGCTCCTTCCAAGTGTTCGGGTCTAATGGATTCAGGGAAGCCGCCCGTTGATAGGCCTCGACGGCCTGCGGCGAATCCCGACTTTCGGGAAGGAAATGCCACTGCCGGGCGTAGCGAGCCCAGAGAGACGGATTCCGGGAGTCCCATCGGATGCCGCGCTCCAGATTTTCCGGGGTGGGATCATCGAGCGTCCATTGCCCGGCGAGACTGATCCCCAAAGAACCCAAGTAGGCCAGTGCGCCCAACAACAGAGCAATTCGGCCTAGGAGCTTCATCAAGGGCAATTCCTCTCGCAAGAGGCTTTCGGCGCCGCACGGAGCCCTGTAGTTGATCAAATTCTTGCTGCCGCTGGCAGAAAATGTTCGAACATATCCGTTTCACCCAATGTTCACGGGCCTTCGGAGCCCTTTCCGGAGCGGCCCAACTTTTCGGAATCCGGAATCCGTCATATTGGGGGTTCGCCCCTAGCACCTGGCACCTAACACCTTTTTGGTTCCGGCTTGGCCGGGTTAAGAATTTACTAGGAAACAATTTCAGGGACAACAGAAATTTTTGTGCGCTAAAGGCGGGGCTGGGAATGGGTTTCCAAAATAAAAAAGCCCCGATCGCTCGGGGCTTTTCGGATTCCACTCGCTAAGTCGGGCTGAGAACCCTCCTTATATTTTCGACAGCTCGGTTCAAGGCATTGACAGCCGTTGTAAAACGCGTCCCCAACTGGCCAAGCCTATCTCTCAAAGTCCGGAGCCGGTCAATGATTTCCTGGATCGTTAGACTGGGCGAGCTGGCCTGCGTTGTCGCGCCGGTCCCCGCCGTCTGCAAGGTCGCCAGTTCGATAAGCAAATCGTTGATCTGGTTCTGGATAGCCTGCGATTCGGCTTGGATGGCGGCCAATTCCTGCTGGACCGCTAGCAGCGCCCCTAACTGCGCGTTGACTGCCGCCTGATTAGCCGCCTGACTAGCCAACTGGGTTTGCAAGCTGGTCACTTGGGTTCGCAGGTTATTTACCGCCGTCTGGAGAGCCGCGTTTTGGGACGTCGCACTAGCAGCCAAGGCCCGCGCTTCCGCAGCCTCGGACTGCGCCTGATTCGCCCTCTGATTCGCGGCGTCGGCGCGGTCGTCGGCGTCACTGGCCCGAACGATGCCGGCGATCCCGAGCGACGTTCCCACAATGCCGATCCCTAAGGCCAGCAGCCAAGTTCTGCTCGAACCACCCGTGGTGATCTGGGGTGAGGGAGGAACCGCTGGCGGGGCCGCAGCGGCCGGAGGACCCGGCGCGGCTGCCGAAACTTCTTCAAACAGTCGCATTTCCCCCGCGCGGAGCGAGGCAAGCTGCGCTCCAGAAGGATCGACCACACGGAACGATCCTTCCGTCACCAACACGGTTGCCTTGTGATCCATGTAGGTGACATTCGCCGCGCTTTTGGGCCCAACGGGCTCAATCCGCAGCGTCGAAGCCACAAACTGCGGGCCTCCCGCCACGCTGCTGAACGACATCTGCCCTTTCTGCAACTCCACTCGAGAAGGAGAGAAGCTGGCCTGTGACTCGATTCCGAGGACGACCTTGGCCCCTTCCTGATACTGGATCAGGGCGCTCCCCGCCCGGGTCTGCACGTTGTCGCCAGAAAATAGCGCGCTCATGCCCGGAATGCGGATATCGCCCACAGTGACCACTCCGCGCGGCGTAACCGAACCCAGCACCGCGCCCGGAGCCGCCACTATGGGCGTCGGACGAATCAGGACTGTGCACAAGAAGAGAGCGAGCATCTGCTTCAACCGCAATTGCAACATTCCGACCTTCTCCCTCGCCGGTACTCCCAGCGTAATGAAACTTTCCTGGGTACTATAATTAAGTCTCTCGGTGGTTGTCAAGAAATTTGTCCGAATAAATTTCGAATCCACCAAACCCGGTAACCGATCCTGGAAGTTCTGTGAAGTTCTGTGCCGGAGCGGCCGCCATCGCCGCTCTCCGGAAGCAAATTTGCTTTGACGCTTAGGGGCTGAGTCTGCTACTCTCGGACATTGGGTTGCAGCGGGGTTCCAGCGGGTTTCAGCGGGATTCAGTTTGGGCCAGCCGGAGACTTTCGATCATCTCGGTCCCTAGAGCTTGAGGAGGTACCTATCGTGTCGCAGCGCGCCAGAAATTATTTGTTCACTTCCGAATCCGTGACGGAAGGACACCCGGACAAGATCGCGGACCAGATCTCCGACGCCGTGCTCGACGCGGTGCTGGCCCAGGACCCGCACGGCCGGGTGGCCTGCGAGACGGTCCTGACCACGGGCCTGGCCTTCATTGCCGGCGAGATTACGGCGAAGGCGGCGCCGGAATACTCCAAGATCGCCCGGCGCACCATCAAGCGGATCGGCTACACGCGCGCCAAATACGGCTTTGACGCCGAAACCTGCGCCGTGATGACGGCGGTCCACGAGCAGTCGCCCGACATCGCCATGGGCGTGGACCCGGGCGGCGCGGGCGACCAGGGTATGATGTTCGGATACGCCTGCAACGAAACCGAGGAGCTGATGCCGCTGCCGATCATGCTGGCGCATAAACTCGTCCGCAAGCTCTCCGAGGCGCGCCGCAGCGGCCGGGCACCTTTCCTGCGGCCGGACGGCAAGTCGCAGGTCTCGGTCCGCTACGAAGACAGCCGGCCGGTGGCAGTGACCACCGTGGTCGTCTCCTCGCAGCACAGCGACAGCGTCCCCGACCAGACGCTCCAGGAAGCGATCCGGGAAGAGGTCATCCGGCCCGTCATCCCGTCCGCGATGCTTCGGGGGACGCAGTTCCACATCAATCCCACGGGGCGGTTCGTGACCGGCGGGCCCGCCGG
>CAYWWM010000103.1:0-7844 GCA_964461735.1 uncultured Solibacteraceae bacterium
TCCTTGGCGTTGGTGATCCAGAGCTTGCGTCCGCGCAGCAGAAAGTGGTCGCCGCCCTGATCCTTATTCTGAACTGCGACGGTCGCCATGGCGAAGGCGTCGCTGCCGGAGCCGGCTTCCGAGAGCGCGTAGGTCCCCACGGTGTCGCGGGCTAGGCGCGGCAGATAGCGCTGCTTCAGGTCGTCGGAGGCCCAGCGCATGAGCAGGTTGATGACCAGTGTGTTCTGAACGTCCACGACGACAGCGGCGGACGGGTCAACCGCCGACAGCTCCTCGATCGCCAGGATCGAGTGGAAGAACGTCCCTTCAGATCCGCCTAAAGCCTCGGGAATCTCGATCCCCATCCAGCCCATGCGGAAGAAGTCCTGGATCAGTTCGTGGCTGAATTCGCCCTTCTCGTCCATCTCGCGCACCAGCGGCGCGACGCGCTCGCGGGCGTACTGCCGCACGGACGCGCGGAACAATTCCTCGTCAGGGGAGAGCAACGTGAGCGGGGGACGTTCGAGTTCGGCGGTTTGGGTCATTCTCAAAACGCGACGCCGGTGGTGATGACGAACTGGTTTTTGGCGCCGGCGTAGCGCGTGAAGCCGGAGCCGACGAAGAAGAAGGGCCAGCTCTCGACCGGCGAGAATCGGCCCGAGACGCCGTAATTGCCGAGCAGGTTCCAGATGCTGCTGCACGCGTCCTGGAAATTGCAGGCGTCCACGAAGCCGCCGGTGCCGAGCGTGCCGCCGAACTGCGAGAAGAGCTGCAGGACGAAGCGGTCGCGCGCCACCGCGCCTCCGCCGTGGACCGTGAGCGAGCCGCGCTCGGCCTGCACGAGGTCAACTCCGACGGCAAAATTCAGCAGATAAAGCCGCTCGCGCGTGCGCTGGCCCGCGTTCAGGTCCTCGCCGCCGATGCCCGCGCCGTCGAGCGACAGGCGGCCCGTGAAGCGGTTCCAGAAATAGTCCTCCTCCACGGAAGCGCGATACGAGAGCAGGCCGCCGAAGTTGAAGTGGTTCCCTTCCCCGACGTTGAGAAACCCGCCGCTCGGCACGTGCAGGGTTCCCAGGCGCGCTTCGACGTAAATGCGCGTCAACTCCTGCGCGCGGGCGGAGGGGAGAGAAACGAAAAGAGCGAGCGTCAGGGCGGCGATCAGGAATTGAGTTTTAGGCAAGCGGGCCTCCAAGATGGGTGTGTACTTACAGACGGCAAGTGCAGGTCCTTCGTCGCGGAGTTTACCCTGAGCGCAGTCGAAGGGCTCCTCAGGATGACAGCTTGTTCTTATTCTGACTCCTGACTCCTGGCTCCTGACTCCTGACTCCTGCTCTTCTAGCCGCGGGAATCCGGCGTATAGCCGAGCACGATGTCGAACTTCGCTCCGAGCTCGCCGATGCGCGTGTTCGGGAGCGGCAGAAACGGCACGGTGATTGAAGCCCGCGCCTTGGGGTCCTTGATCGCCGTGTAGAGACTGTCCTTGGCGTTGAGCGGCTCGCCCTGAATGTAGAGCTGCGTGACCAGCTTGTGACGATTTCCCACTTCGACCTGGAAATGCACGTGGGCGGTGCGGGTCGAGTACGGGATCGGCTTGACGGTGCGGAATAAATACTCGCCGCTCGAGCCGGTCATGAAGCGCCCGAAGCCCTGAAAATTGCGGTCGCGCTTCTGGCCGTTGTCGCTTCCGCTGTGGAGGTAGACCCCGTTGCCGTCCACCTGCCAGATTTCGATCAGAGCGCCGCGCACGGGGGCGCCGCGCCGGTCGAGCACGCGCCCGGTCAGCCAGGTGACCTGTCCGACAGCGGGCGTGATGGAGTCGTTGATGACGAGCAGATCGTTGTCCGTGTCGAGCGGCAGCTTGTCCGGGTAAAACGGTCCCTCGCCCTGGGCCGCCGTTTCGACCAACTGCTGCGCGAACGCTCCGGGCACGTCGAACAGGGCGCTGCCGGAAACAGCGGCGAGCGCTCCGCCGATGCCCGCTCGATACAAGAATTCCCGCCGTGCCAAGCGCGAGACGGCGTCGCCTGCGGATGCGCCGGTCAATCGAATCTTGCGAATCTTGCTGGTTATGCTTCTCATCGGTTCCCTCGCATTCTTCTCTCTGCGTCGTGAGTCCGCCAACGCGATGCCTGCGGCATCGCATGAAGGAATTATAGCCCGAAAATCGGAAGTGGGAGTGGGAAGAAAGGAGTCAGGAGTCAGTAGTCGGTAGTCGGTAGTCAGAAGAAGATTGCCAAACCCTTTTCCCTAGCCCAGGCGTTTACGCCTGGGAACAGGGAATCGAAACGCTTTCCCAGCCCCCTTCAGGGGGCTTTGGCCCCGCAGCGAAGGAAGCCCCCTGGAAGGGGGCTACACGGTGTGTGGGCTCCTCGAACCCAGGCGTAAACGCCTGGGCTAGAGAAAAGGAAGAGTCGCGCCTTCATATACGAGTTCATGAATAATCCAGGTGAAGGTGTGCCCTGACAGAGGAGATGCGCGCAATATTCTGCGATCCCCAAAAATCACTCTCATCAGACTCCTCTTTCTTCTGGCTACTGACTACTGACTCCTGACTACTGCTCTCTCACACGATACTCGACTCGACGTACACGCCGAAGACGGCGCGCAGGCGGTTGCAGATTTCGCCGAGCGAGCCATAGGCGCGGACGCACTCGAGGATCGGCGGCATCAAGTTGTCGTTTCCACACGCAGATCGTTCCAGCGCATCGAGAGCGGACTCGGCGCGGGCGGCGTCGCGGCGGGCGCGCAGCCGCTCGAGTTTTTCCGCCTGCCGCTCGCGGGCCGCCGCGTCAATCGAAAGAATCGGCGGGGGCGCCTGCTCGGCGGCGTAGGCGTTGACGCCGACCACGATCTTTTCCTGCGACTCGACGGCGCGCTGGTAATCGTAGGCCGCCTGCGCGATCTCGCGTTGCGGGAAGCCGCGCTCGATGGCCGCCACCATGCCGCCCATCTCGTCAATGCGGCGGAAGTAGTCGGTGCAGGCTTGCTCCAGGTCGAGCGTCAGGCGCTCGAGGAAGTACGATCCGCCGAGCGGATCGGCGGTCTCGGTGACGCCGCTTTCGTGCGCCAGCACCTGCTGCGTGCGCAGGGCGAGCAGCGCGGCGGCTTCGGTCGGCAGCGCCAGAGCCTCATCGAGGGCGTTGGTGTGCAGCGACTGCGCCCCTCCGAGCACGGCGGCGAGGGCTTGCAGCGTCGTACGCACGACGTTGTTATAAGGCTGCTGGCCGGTGAGCGAGCAGCCCGCCGTCTGGGCGTGGAAGCGGAGCATCATCGAGCGCGGGTCCTTGGCTCCGAAACGGTCCTGCATCACATGCGCCCAGACCTTGCGCGCGGCGCGGTACTTGGCGATCTCCTCGAAAAAATCGCTGTGGGCGTTGAAGAAGAACGAGAGGCGCGGCGCGAACTCATCCACGCCAACCCCGCGCCGGACGGCGTGCTCGACGTACTCGATGCCGTCGCGCAGCGTGAAAGCCAGCTCCTGCGCCGCGGTCGAGCCCGCTTCGCGGATGTGGTAGCCGCTGATCGAGATGGGATGAAAGCGCGGCACCTCGCGCGCAGCGAACTCGATGCTATCCGTCACCAGCCGCATAGAGGGTTGCGGCGGAAAGATAAATTCCTTCTGCGCGATATACTCCTTGAGGATGTCGTTCTGAATGGTCCCGGAAATTTTGCGCCAGTCCGCGCCCTGCCGTTCTGCGACCACCAGGTACATGGCCCACAGCACGGCGGCGGGCGAATTGATGGTCATCGAAGCGGTGACCGACTCGAGGGGAATCTCCGCGAAGAGGATTTCCATGTCTTCGAGCGAGCTGACCGCGACGCCGCACTTTCCGACCTCGCCCTCGGCGAGCGGGTCGTCGGCGTCGTAGCCCATCAGCGTGGGGAGGTCGAAGGCGACGGAAAGCCCGGTCTGGCCTTGGGAAAGCAGGTAGCGATAGCGGCGGTTGGTCTCTTCCGGTGTGGCGAAGCCGCTGAACTGGCGCATGGTCCAAAGCCGGCCGCGGTACATGTCGGGGTGGATGCCGCGCGCGAAAGGAAATTCGCCGGGGGCGCCGAGGGCGCGCCCCGGGTCGAAGTCCGGCAGGTCGGCCCCCGTGTAGAGCTCGCGGACGGGGACGCCGCTGAGGGTGCTGAACGAGGTGGGAGCTCGCCTTTTGGTCACAAAGACACGAAGGCACTCAGGAAGCGCGAGCCGGCGGCTCGATTCAGGGTTCCACGGTGAACCGCACCGGCTGGATAAAAATGTTATTCCCGACGTGAATGGAAAGGTTGTAGCCGCCGGGCATGACTTGAGGCACCTTCACCACAATCTTGTCGGCGGCCTGCTCGACGACGGTAGCCTTGTAGTCCTTCGTATCATCCGAGAGGTACACATTGACAACCGTCTCTTTTCCCAGATTTTCTCCCGTTACGGTCAGATTGCTGTCCACTTTTCCGGTGGACGGCTCGACCCCGGTCACCCGGGGGTTGGCCTGCCCCAGAACCCATGAGGCGGTCAGGAGCGCGGCTGCCGTAAGGAAAAGCAGTCGTGAGCGCATGGCGATCAACGCCTCCTTTCGGGCCAATTCCGGCTTGGTTGGCGATTAAGAGTCTACCACGGAAAGTGGTTAGTGGTTAGCGGTTAGTGAAAACCGCCGGCGCAGGATTCAAGCCTCCGCCGCCGCGTCGAGCGTTTCCCGAACCTTGTTCGCCAACGACTGGCGGGTGAACGGTTTTTGCAGAAAGACCACGCCGGGCTGCAGCACGCCGTGGCGCACGATGGCATCGTTGGTGTACCCGGAGATGTAGAGGACCTTCATTTCGGGGCGAGAGGGGACGATGCGCTCCGCCAAATCGCGCCCGCTCATGCCGGGCATGACTACGTCGGTCAGCAACAAATGAATCGGGCCGTTGTAATTCTTGGAAATCTCCAGGGCCTCTACGCCGCCCTGGGCTTCCAGGACCACGTAGCCCAATCCGACGAGCCACTGCTGCACGAGCTCGCGCAGAGCCGGTTCGTCTTCCAGCAGCAGAACCGTTTCCATTCCCGCCGGAGCCTGAGAGGTCCGCTCCCGGACCCGCTCGCGCGTGGCGGCCTCGTCCACGCGGGGCAAATAGATCTTGAAGGCCGTGCCTTTCTCCGGCTCGCTATAGAGCCAGATGTATCCGCCGCTCTGCTTGACGATGCCGTAGACGGTGGCCAGCCCCAAGCCGGTCCCTTTGCCCTTTTCTTTGGTGGTGAAGAACGGCTCGAAGGCATGCGCCTGCGTCTCGGCGTCCATGCCCTTGCCGGTATCGCTCACCGCCAGCAGGACGTAGGGACCCGGCTGCCCCACCACGTGGCGGTGCACGTAAGCCTCATCCAAATAGATGTTGCTGGTCTCGATGGTGAGCTTTCCGCCCGTCGGCATGGCGTCGCGGGCATTGACGGCGAGGTTCAGCAGCACCTGCTCGATCTGCGCCGGGTCGGCCTTCACGGAGCCGAGCTGCGGGGAAAGCAGAGTGGTCATCACGATGTCCTCGCCGAGCACGTGCTGGAGCATTTTCACGGTGTCGCTCACGATGTGATTCAGGGACACCACCTTGGGTTCCAGCACTTGCTGGCGGCTGAAGGCCAAGAGCTGCCGCGTGAGCGAAATGCCACGCTCCCCGGCTTTGCGGACCTCTTCGAGGGGAGGCCGCAGCGGGCTCTCCGGCTCCAGGCCGTCCAGCACCAGGTCGCTGAAGCCCGTCACCACGCCCAGCAGGTTGTTGAAGTCGTGGGCGATGCCGCCCGCCAGGCGTCCGATGGCTTCCAGCCGCTGCGCCAGGAACAACTGTTGCTCCAGCCGCTTGCGCTCGGCAATGGCGCGCCCGCGCTCCTCCTGCAGGGCCTTCTCTCCCAGCGCCCGACGCACCGCCGACGGCAGGCGGGCCAGACGGTCTTTCAGGACGTAGTCGGCGCAACCCTCCCGGATGCAATCTGCGGCGAGCTCATCTCCCAGCGTCCCGGTCACCAGGATCACCGGAATGTCCCTGCCCTGTTCCCGGAGAATCTCCAGGACTTCCAGCCCGTTCCAGCCCGGCAATCGGTAATCGGCCAACACCACATCCCAGGGCCGCGACCGGATCACCGCCGCAAACCGCTCCGGTGTCTGGGCGATATCCGAGTGCGCCTCGATCCCGGCTCGTCGCAGCTCCCGAAGCAGCAGGTCCACGTCCTCCGGGTTGTCTTCCACCATGAGAATGTTCAAATACAGGTTGCGGACTTTTCCGAGCGCCTTCCCTTGCAGCGCCCGCCGCACGGCGTGCGGCAGGCCAGCCAACCGGTCTTTGCGGACATAGTCGGCAATCCCCTTGCGAATGCAGGCGTCCGTGCCTTCTTCCGTGAGGTAGCCCGTCACTAGCAGGAAGGGAATGTCCGGTCCGTTCTGTCGCAGGTATTCCAGCGCCTCGAGCGCGTTCCAGCCGGGCAGGTTGTACTCCGATAGAATGATGTCATACCAGCCGGCTTTCAGGCGCGCGGCGAAATCTTCTCTCTTCTGGACCACGGTGGCATCCAACTCGATGCCCGCTTTCCGCAACTCCCGCACGCACTGTTCCGCGTCGGCAGGGCTGCTCTCCAAGAACAGAATCCGCACCCGCCCGGTTTCCGCATTCGTTCCCGCGAGGCTGCTGACGGATGTTTCGGCCATGGCATTGCTCCCTTACTCCGGGTGAAAGGCCGCTGCTGGCGGCGGCTGGTTGACCACCAGCCAGAACATTCCCAACCGCTTGACCATCTCTCGAAACTGCGCGAAGTCCACGGGCTTTTGAATGTACGCGTTGACGCCCAGCTTATAGCCGTTCACCAAGTCCTGCTCCTCCCGCGACGAGGTGATAATCACCACCGGGATGGCTTTGGTGCGTGGGTCGGACTTGACTTCCTGGAGCACCTCCAGGCCGTCCACTTTGGGCAGCTTCAAGTCGAGCAGCACCAGGCGCGGCGGGGCCTGAAAGCTGCGATCTTTATGCCGTCCGCGGCAGAAGAGAAAATCCAGGGCCTCTTCTCCATCCCGCGCGATTTCGATGTGGTTGGCCAGGTTCTCCCGGCGCAGCGCGTGAACGGCCAGTTCCACGTCGTCCGGGTTGTCCTCGACCAGCAGAATCTCAACTCCGTTTTGCGGCATAGCTCTCCTCTTGCGATTCCGGCGGGACGCCCGGCTTGCTGTTCGACCGCGTCCCCAGCGTGAAATAGAAGCAGGCGCCTTTGTCCAGTTCCGCCTCCGCCCAGACTTGCCCGCCGTGCTTGTGCACGATCCGCTGCACGGTCGCCAGGCCCACCCCGGTCCCCTCAAAGTCTTCCTGGCGGTGCAGCCGCTGAAACACTCCGAACAGCTTGTCGGCATACTTCATGCTGAAGCCGACCCCGTTGTCGCGCACGAAAATGACGGGCCGTCCGTCTTGCTCGATCGTACCCACCTCCACCAGCGCCTGCGGGCGAGGACGAGTGTACTTGACCGCGTTCGAGAGCAGATTGACAAAGACCACTTTCACCAGTGCGGGGTCACACTCGACAAAGGGAAGGGATTGGATGCTCCAATCAATGGCGCGGCTCTCGGTGTCCCGCTGCAAGCCGGCCACCGCTTCCCGGACGAGCGCATCGAGTCCGACCACTTGCCAGTTGACTTCCTTGCGCCCCAGCCGCGCCAGGTTGAGCAAATCGTCCACCAGTTGGCCCATATGGCGGGCTCCCTCCCGGACGCGGTCGAGACAGTGCTGAGCTTCATCGGGCAAGCCGCCGCCGTAGTCTTCCACCAGCAGTTGCGCAAAGCCGTCAATGCGGCGCAGGGGCGCGCGCAGGTCGTGGGAGACGGAATAGGTGAAGGCCTCCAGTTCCCGATTCAGAGCTTCCAATTCCGCCGCCC
>CAYWWM010000104.1:0-7840 GCA_964461735.1 uncultured Solibacteraceae bacterium
CGGGCAATTCGGACGCGGTGAGATCGTTGCTGGAACACGGCGCGGATGTCAACAAAGAAACCCGCCGCGGGCAGACGGCGCTGATGTGGGCCGCGGCGCAAAAGCGCCTGGAGATCGCGCGGATGCTCATCGCCCGCGGCGCCAACGTCAATGCCGCCTCGCATATGATCGAAGGGTTCCAGCCGCTGCTGTATGTGACTTACGGAGTGCCCGAGCACGTCCCCGGCCAGATGGACCGGCATGATCCCGAGGACTTGCATCGAGACCCCGTCGCCTCCAAGGGTGGGTTTACGCCGCTGCTGTTCGCCGCCATGCACGGCGACCTGGAAATGGCGAGGATGCTGCTGGCGGCGGGCGCCAATCTCGATCCTGCCACCGCCGACTACGGCAACGCCTTGCTGGTGGCAGCCGCCAACGGACACGAGGCGGTAGCAACCTTCCTGCTCAGCCAGGGAGCGGATCCGAACGTGACAGACGGTTGGGGTCTCACCCCGTTGCACTACGCGGTCCGCGAAGGCATCGCGGCGATCGGCATGGCCCGTCGCCGGATTGCCACCGATCGGAATTGGATCTTCCCGAACATGCCCGACTTATTGAAGGCGCTTCTGGCGCGTGGAGCCGATCCAAACGCGCGCATCGGGAGCGGCTTTCCGCCGTACAATTACCCGCCCTTCGCCCGCGACGACATCAATAATATGCCGCATCTCCGGCAGCCCGGCGCGACTCCGTTTTTTCTGGCGGCTGCGTCGGGCGATGTGGGCGCCATGCGCGCCCTGGTGGCCGCCGGCGCGAATCCACTGCTGGCGACTGAGGAGGGGGTAACCCCGCTGATTGCGGCCGCAGGGCTCGGTCGGCTCGAAGACCGCACGCCGGCCGAAGAAGCCAATGCTCTGGAAGCCGTGAAGCTGGCGGCTGAACTCGGGGCCGATGTCAATGACGCCAGCAAGGACGGCGAAACCGCGCTGCACGGCGCGGCTTATCGCGGGGCCAACGCCATCATCGAGTTCCTGGTGAGCAAAGGGGCCCGCCTCGACCCGAAGGACCGCTATGGCCAGACCCCGCTCAGCGTCGCGCAAGGCGATCCCTTCCGCTTCGTGGACCCGCGCGACAAGCGGTATCGCGGCCTCATCAATGAGCACAAGGGCACGGCGGAATTGCTGCTCCGATTGGGTGCCACGCCCGTGACGCGTCCCGAAGCGCGCAACGCCCCGGCAGCGTCTGCGAATCCGTAGACAGTTGCTTGGTGCGGTAGCACTGCCTAGCTCATCGCGCACGGGGCTATTTGCCGAAACGAATCGCTTACTGGCCTTCCTTCACCTGACGAGCCTGCTGCAATTGTAGCGGAACTCGTATTCCAAGTCCGTAACGTAGTTGCGACACCCTTCCGGGTCAATGAAGGAATTCCGCTGCGGATTCTCTTTCCACTTCGCCAGATTCCCTTCATCTTTTGTATCGTTCTGAATGGACGTAGAATAGCTACCCATGACGCCGGAATGTCCCCGCCGGAACATGGATCTGAGTGTATCCACTCGGTCCGCGAAGATGTTTATCGTTTTCGGGCCAGTTTTGCTCGCTGCATTGCTCTCTCGGGCGCTCTTTGGCCAAGGGGCTGCATCGTCTCCGGAACAGACGACGCGGCCGTTTGATTCGAAACTCGGGCGCCTGGTGGTCTCGGGTTCACTGCGAACGCGCCTCGAGGCGTGGGATTGGTTTCGAGACAGCGCGAACGGCAGCTACGCCTACAGTGGGTCTCTCCTTCGAGTCGGCTTGACCGGCGACAAGGGCGGTTACGAGTGGCAAATCGAGCTTGCGCTTCCGGTCCTCCTCGGATTCCCGAGCAACTCCGTGGCGGCAGGCGTGCAAGGGCAGATGGGGTTCGGGGCAACTTACTTTTCTGCCAATTCCGCAGGCCGGAATAGCGCGCTTCCGTTCATCAAGCAGGGCTTCATTCGCTTCAAAAACCTGGGAAGCGGCAACCATCAATCGTTGCGGTTGGGGCGCATGGAGCTCACCGAAGGCGCCGAAATCATGCCCCAAAACGGCACCCTGGCCGCACTGAAGCGCGACCGCGTTGCGCAGCGGCTGCTCGGGAACTTCGGGTTCACCCACGTTGGCCGCAGCTTCGACGGCACCCAGTATGTCTTCGACGACAGCAAGACGAATGTGACGCTCTTCGGCGCCCGCCCCACGCGCGGGGTGTTTCAGGTGGATGGCTGGGGGGAACTCGGCATCAACGTGTTTTATGGCGCCGTAACCCGCGAGATTTCAGGCCGGCGCAGCGCAGCCGAGTGGCGCCTGTTTGGAATCGGGTACAGCGACTACCGGGATGGGACTGTCAAAACTGATAATCGCCTGCTCAGTCAACGTCTCGCCGAACGGGATCGCATCCATATCGCCACAGCGGGCGGGCACTTTCTTCAAGTTGCCGAGACCGCAGCCGGGGTGTTCGATTTTCTCTTCTGGGGCGCGTGGCAAGGCGGGTCCTGGGGGATACTCGGGCAGCGCGCGGGGGCCGTGGCCGTCGAAGCTGGCTGGCAGCCGGCTGCGTTGCGCCAACTCCGGCCTTGGGTCCGCGTCGGGTTTGACTACGGATCCGGCGATGGGAACCGCGAGGATCGAACGCACGGCACCTTCTTCCAGTTGCTCCCGACTCCGCGGGGTTACGCCCGATTCCCTTTCTACAATCTGATGAACATGCGCGACGCGTTCGGCGAGGTGATGATTCGGCCCCACGGAAATTTCACCCTGCGCGTGGATGTCCACTCGCTTCGTTTGGCCCGTCGCAACGATCTCTGGTACCTCGGAGGGGGCGCATTCCAGCCGTGGACGTTCGGATACACGGGCCGCCCATCCGGTGGGAACTCCGGGCTTGCCACGCTGTACAATGCCAGCGCTGATTACGGCGTCAACGCGCATGTCAGTGTCAGTGTGTATTACGGGCACGCAACCGGGAAGTCGGTGATCGAGAGCATCTACCCGCAGGGCAAATCCGCGAACTTCGGGTTTGCCGAGCTGACCTACCGATTCTGAGCCCCCTGCTGCTTGCGCTGCCCGGCAACAGGCCCTGGGAGTTACTGTGCGTCAGAAACTAGAGGGCTGCGCGGAGCGACGGGAAACGCGCTATGATAGTATCAGACAGCGTCTTAAAGTTAGGATGATGATTCCGCGAAGCTGCGTCCCGGTGAGCGAGGCATGCACGCAAACCTTCTGTTGGTAGAAGACGAACAGGCGTTGCTGATGACGGTCGGCGACCGCTTGCGCAACGAAGGATACGTGGTCGAATACGCCACCGACGGGGACCAGGGCTTCGAAAAGGCGACGCAGCTTCCGTTTGATCTGATCATTCTGGACGTCATGCTACCCCGGAGAAGCGGCTTTGTGGTCTGCCGCGATATTCGGCAAGCCGGGGTCATTACGCCGGTGCTGATGCTGACGGCCCGCGGCCAGACGGAAGACAAGGTCATGGGCCTGAAGATCGGCGCGGATGATTACGTTACCAAGCCGTTTGACATGCTGGAGCTGATGGCACGCATCGAGGCGCTGCTGCGGCGCGCGCCGAGCAGCCCGGCGCTGCAAACCGACTCGTATCAGTTCGGCTCCGTCTTCGTGGACCTTCGCGGGACAGAGGTGACGCGCGATGGGGAGCCGGTGAATCTCTCCGCGCGCGAATTTCAACTGTTGCGGTATTTCATCGCGCATCCCGGCGCCACTCTCTCGCGGGACGAACTCCTGGGACAGGTGTGGGGATATAGCGCAAAAGTGTTCACGCGCACCGTGGACGTGCACGTGGCCAGCTTGCGCCAGAAGCTAGAGGCCGACCCCCGGCAGCCTAAATTTATCCTGACGGTGCAGGGATTCGGTTATAAGTTCCGGCCGTAAGCAAGGGAACCGAATGAAGCTATCCATTCGAGACCGTTCGTTCTCCACTGCCGTCGTCATCCTGGGTGCGGCGGTCGTGACTACCCTGGCGGTGCTGCAATATCGTTGGAGTAACCAGGTCAGCGAAGCCACTAGCGTCCGGCTGGCCGACAGCTTGCAGATGTCCATGATTAACTGGCATCTCGACTTTTTCCGCGATTTTTCGGAAATTTGTCTGGCCCTGCGCATGGACCCGGAATCGAGCGGCTCGCGCGGCCTCGACGAGTACGCGCGCCGTTTCGCCGAATGGCGCTCGCAGGCGAAATATCCCGGTCTGGTTTCGAGCCTCTACATCTTGAAGACAGCGGAAGGGAACAGCCCATCAGCGTTGCGGCTGGACTTGGCCTCTCGAAAGTTTGAGACCGACGCCTGGCCCTCCGCATTTGCAAGTCTGCAAGCCGACTTGCACCGTGCCGCGCGAGGGCTCTCGACCGAGACGGGAACGAGCGGCGCGAACTTGCTTGCGCCCACCGAAGCGACGCCGCCGCGCCAGAGCTTCGCGGACGATATCTTCGCTCTAGGGGCGCTGGGGAATCCGCTGGCGGGGTGGGGCTTCGAACCCAGCATCCCGGCCCTGTTCCACGCGATCCCTCCCGCCGCGGCGATCTCTGGCACAGCATCGCGGGAACAGGCCGAGGCCGCAGACTGGATCGCCATTGAGTTAAACCGCTCCGTGATTGAGACGCAGATTCTTCCCGAGCTGGCGCAAGCCTACTTCCGAGGAACCGACGGTCTGGATTTCGAGGTGGCGGTCGTTTCGGGAAACCAGCCGGGGGGCGTGATCTACTCGTCCGACCCCGGATTCGGCGAGCAGGAGATTGCCGACGCGGACGGGGTCATGAACATCTTCGGGCACGTGCAGGACCGCGTGCTCGGCTCGCCGATTCACGTGTTTCATACGCCCTCGGAGAACACCGGCCCGGCCGCGTTCGGCGGCATTTCCTGGTTCCCCTTGCTGCGGGAAGGCGCCGAAGACCAGGATTGGAAACTGGTGGTGCGGCATCGCCGCGGAGGTCCCTTGGGAGCGTTCGTGGTCGAGATGCGACGGCGCGATCTGGCGATCAGCTTCGGCGCGCTCTTCCTGCTGGTCATCAGCATGGCGATGGTGATCCTCGCGGGGAACCGCGCGCAGCGGCTGGCGAAGTTGCAGGTGGACTTCGTCACGGCCGTATCCCACGAGCTGCGGACGCCGCTCACGGTCATCAGCTCGGCGGCGGATAACATCGCCGACGGCGTGGTAGAGGGAAAGCAGCAACTGACGCAATACGGAACCGTGATCCGCAATCAGGCCCGACAGCTTTCCGGACTGGTCGAACAGATTCTGCTCTTTGCGGCCACCGGACAAGGCCGCCAGCGGTATGATCTGCGGCCCCTCGAAATTTCCGACATCATCGAGGCGGCCCTCGGCAGCACCCGGGAGCTTGTGCAGGCGGCCCAGTTCACGGTGGAGCGCGAGATCGCTGCGGGCCTGCCGCTGGTTCTGGGAGATCGTTCCGCGCTTTCCCAATGTCTGCAAAATCTCATCACGAATGCGGTCAAGTACGGCGGCGAGGCGCGCTGGCTCGGCATCCAGGCTCGCGTGGCGGAGGGCGGTATGAGCCACAAGGAAGTCGAGATCCGCGTCTCGGACCGAGGCATTGGGATCACGGCGGCGGAATTGCCGCACATCTTCGAACCGTTCTACCGCAGCCCCTCGGTGACCGCGGCCCAGGTGCACGGCACCGGCTTGGGCTTGCCGCTGGCCCAGAGCATTGCCCGCGCCATGAAAGGGAAGATCACCGTAACGAGCCAGCCAGGGCGCGGCAGCACCTTCACACTGCACCTCCCGATCACGGAACAGGGTGTCAGGAAAAGCGACGTGGAAGCAAACGCCGTGGGTGTTTCTCCGTAGGCTCTGGCCGAGGCAGCGCGATGAGTTGGTGTTGTTCTTTGAAGCCGCCAGACCGATTCTAGCCTTATCTCGTCGGAGACCCAGTTCCTTTCCTGCGCAATGCCATGCGGTAAACGGCACGATCGGCGGTGATGTAGAGCACCGAACCATCTTCACCCCACGCACAATTCGAGGTCGGGCCGCCGATCTCGATGCTGCCGAGCAGCGTGGCGTCGGGCGCGAAGACGTTGATGCCGCCCGGACGGGCGCCAAACAGATTTCCTTCGCGGTCCACCTTCAAACCGTCGGGGCCTCCGTAGTTGGGCTTCTTCCATGGCGTAGCATCATAGAACAGGCGGCCAGTGCCGACTGTTGCGTCCTGCCGAACCTCATAGGCCAGCCAGGCGGGCCGGCCGGGATCTACGTCGGTAACGTAGAGCGTCTTCTCGTCGGGCGAGAAGGCAATTCCATTGGGCGCTCGAATGTCTTGGATGAGGAGCGTCAGCTCACCGTCGGGGGAGAGCCGATACACTCCCTGGAAATCCAGTTCCTTGCTCGGGTCATCGAAGGCCTTGGGCAACCCAAAGGGCGGATCCGTGAAATAGAGGTCGCCGTTCGAGTGGAAGGCCATATCGTTCGGGCTGTTCAAGCGCTTGCCCTGGTAGCGGTCGGCGAGAGTCGTCTTGCTTCCGCTCACCTCGAGGCGGGCGATGCGGCGGTCCCCGTGCTCAGCCAACACCAGCCGGCCTCGGCGGTCGAAGGCGAGGCCGTTCGAGCCAGGCTCCCTTCCCGCAAAGGGGGCTGCGCCGGTATATCCGCTCGGTTTCAGGAACAATCGAGCACCTTTGTCCGGCTCCCAGCGGTACACCGTGTTCTGCGGAATGTCCGAAAACAGCAGATAACCCTCTGCATGGTTCCAGACCGGGCCTTCGACCCAGTCGAACCCATCCGCGATCTTTTCGAGCACGGCGTCGGGCGGTACAAGACGGTCGAACCGAGGGTCCAGCCGCACGATTCGTCCAACTTGCCGCTCAGCTTTCAAGGAAGTCTTCTGAGCAATGGCAGCCAGCGAAAGAATCCCGAAAGCGATTGCGAGTGCAGCTAGGACTGGAATGGCAGCGATATTTTCCCTCTGGATCATATAGTTAGTGCTCCCCTCCAAGTCCCGATTCTACGGCAGCGCGGAAAGCGGACCGTTGCTCGCTGGCGGAGGAACTCCCGCAATGCCGAGCCGCATCCGATACAAACCGCTGCGGGCGCACAGATAAAGCGTTTTGCCGTCAGAGTCGCCCCAGGCCATGTTGTGAATGTGCCTGGGCGCGTTGATGGTGCCGAGGTGTTTGCCTTCCGGAGAGATCACCCACAGTCCGCCGGGACCGGAAACGTAGAGGTTTCCTGCCTGGTCCACTTTGATGCCGTCAATGGCGTCTTCCCCCGGCGCGTTGGTCATATCAAAGAAGCCTTGGCCGTCGGAGACCGTGCCGTCGGGCTTCACCTCGTAACGCATGACGACTTTCTTCTTTTCATCCCAGTTGCCGACGTAGAGGTATCGCTCGTCGAGGGAGAAAGCGATGCCGTTCGGACCACTGAGCTCTTGGGTGAGCAACTGGAGTTTGCCGTTCGAGAGGGAGTAGACGCCGCTGAACGGCAGCTCTTTCCGGGGGTCATCAAAGAAGCGGGGCAAGCCAAAGGGCGGGTCAGTGAAATAGAGTGTCCCGTCAGAACGGTAGACCAGATCGTTGGGGCTGTTGAGTCGTTTGCCTTGGTAGCGGTCCGCCAGCACAGTGACGGCGCCGCCTTTGCCATCCTTGCCGTCCTTCTCGAGGCGCACGACGCGGCGATTGCCGTGCTCGTTGATCGTGAGACGGCCCTGGGCATCGAGCGTCAGGCCATTCGACCCTGGTTGCTTGTACTGGGCAATATCCGCGCCGGAGTAGCCGCTCGGCTGGCGAAAGACGGAGAGCCCTTGCTCCGTCACGTACTTGTAGATGGTGTTGCTGTTCGGATCGCTGAAGAGCAAGTAGCCGCCCTGGGGAACCCAAACCGGGCCTT
>CAYWWM010000105.1:0-7787 GCA_964461735.1 uncultured Solibacteraceae bacterium
AGCGCGCGCGCCAGGCGGCGTTCTTCGTTCAGCGTGATGAGGACGGCGGAGATTTGGAGCATGGCTTTCAGGAGGAATCTGCTTTCCGAGGTCTTCCGCTCCCATCACAGGACAAGCAGATCGTTTCCTGAGGGTCTGACATCTTTCTGAATTTACTCCGGGGGTATGCGCTGCGCCAGATTGTCATCGGGATCGTAGACGGCGATGAAAGCGCGGCCGTCGGCAGTCAGACGCTCCGCAAAAACGGCAACACAAACCCCTCCGGGATTTTTGGAAGACGGAAACCGAATCGCGTCAAATCGCTCACTTTGGAATGCGACGCGTCCTAGCACTTGGGTGGGGGCTTCCTGCCCTTCCACTTGAGTGACCCGCCACTCGCCAGTAAGCTCCTGCATATTTGTGGATAGCAGTTCTTGCGTGGTAGCTAGGGTCAAATCCAGGACCGATGCCACGATTCCCTCGACAGAGATGTGGACCAAGGGAGCACCTTTGATTCGGACAACTCTTGCACTCGCGTGCCGCAGCATCAGTTCGCTTTCTGACAGAGCTGTAATCGCGTCCTCGGCTAGATAAACAACTTCAAATTTTTTAGCGAAGTTATATCGTCCTCCGTTCTCCAGAGAACCCAACCCCCACAGCGGCTTTGCCCTCGGACTGGGAACGAGTCCCTCTCTCCGATCCGACACCAAGTGTCGGAAAGGGACGAAGCGGCTAAAGGGGCCGCTAATCGCGACAGGTGAGATTCTCTGTAATGCGTCGCGCAGTTTCGCTTCCGTCAGCATCAACCAATCTGCCCTGCCAGAACATCTTCGAGCAACCCTACCACGGCGTCGGCCTTTCCTTCCTCAATCAAGCTCAGGGGTGTTCTTGCCGCGAAGTCCGGGTGTGGGGCATTCAGCCAGGTGATCGTTTTCTCGCGCGAGCCGAGAAGCCTCTCGAGGGTGACGTAACAAAACGCCACCTTGCTGAGCGCATTTTGTATAGAACGCGCGGCGGGGTTCTTTTGCAATGCCGCCGGGGTCACTCCTACCGCTTTACTCAAGCGGCTCACAGGAATGTCCAGCGCTTTGGCAAGTTCCTCGACATTCAGCCGACCGGAGTGTGGATCATGCAGTTCCGGCCGCACATGCGCCATCAAATGGGCTTCCGGAGAAACTCGCGTCCTTGTAGCTCCGGCCGATTTGTACGCTTGTATGGTTTCTTCCAGCTTCCTCAGCAGTTCGTCTTTCTTGAAGGGTTGGGAAAGGTAGCTAACAACACCTAGCGCAGAGGCAGATTTAAGCTTTGGGTCTTTTTCTCCACCCTTATCTGCTACGAGAATCACAGGGACGCCCGGGGCGGTCTGGCGGATTGAATCCAGGAGTTGCTTACCCCCGCCCGAAGGCATCATCACGTCCATGAGAACCAAAGCAGGCATCGCCGCGTGTTTCCGCAAATCCTCCATGTTATTCACTTCTACAATCTCATAAGAGCAAGTTCCCAGTACGCCTTTGATTCGCTTGGCGATGGCTGGCTGCTCCTCAACAACCGCAATAACCTCTTTCGTTTCCATAAGCTCTCATCCCTTTCACTTACTAATTCCTTTATATAAAAGTTAATAGAAATGACATAAAATATCAATCCATATTCATCTCTATCATTCGATAGCGTTCCTCTCCAAAGACCTTCTCTTCGCAGCACCAGGACGATTCTCGATAAATCCATAGCGTTCTTGTGAATCCCGCAATAGCCCTCACCCATACGCCAGCAACACCCGCACGTCGCGGACGTTCGTCCCGGTGGGCCCGGTGTGGAGCGCGTCGCCCAGTTTCTCAAAGAACGAGTGGGAATCGAAGCGCCGCAGGAAGTCCTCGGGGTTGAGTCCGAGCGCGGCGGCGCGGCCGACCGTAGTCCCGTCGGCGAGCGCGCCGGCGGCAGGGCTGTTGCCGTCCGTCCCGTCGGTTCCTGCGCTCAGAACCATGAACGGCTGGCCGGAGATCTGGGCGGCGCAATAAAGCGCACACGCCTGATTGCGCCCTCCGATTCCGGTGGCGTCGCCGGGAACGGGGCAAGTCAGCTCGCCGCCGCTGAGAATCGCTACGGGACGGCCGGAGCCTTCGCTGCGATGGTGCTCGCTGCGCAGGCGCGCCAGCCGGCGGATCAGATAATCCGCCGCGCGGCGGTATTCCCAACCGTCGCAGCCCGTCTCCACCTCCACGCGCGCGCCGTGCGACCGCAGAAGCTGCGCCAGGGCCGCCACGGCGTCGGCGTTCGAGAGCAGGCAATGGTAGCGGCTGTTCGCAAAGCAAGGATGGCCGGGTTTGGGCGTCTCGGCTATCGTGCCCGATTCGAGCAGCGAGCGGACCGGCCCGCGCAGTTGATCGAGAAGCGCATACTGACCGGCCACGCGGAGGCAGTCTGCGACTGTGGTTTCATCCGGCATGGTCGGTCCCGAAGCCACGGCGGAGGGCAGATGCTCGGGGACGTCGGAGACGTAGAGCGTGACCTGCGCGGCGGGAGCGGCGCGCTCGGCGAGCCGTCCGCCTTTGACCGCCGAGAGGTGCTTGCGGAGCGCGTTGATCTCCTCGATGGGCGCGCCGCAGCCGACCAGGACTTGATGGAATTGCCGGAGATCATCCAACGAGACGGACGGATGCAGCGGCTTGTCGAGCAGCGCCGAGCCGCCGCCGGAAATCAGGAACAGCGCCAAGTCGTCCGGGGGAGCGTTCTTGCTGTCCAGCAAGGCCAGCGCAGATTCCGCGGCCCGCCAGCTCTGCTCGTTGGGAACCGGGTGACCGCCGGCGAAGTACTCCCATCCTTCGCGCGGCGTGGCCGGCAACTCCGGCGCCACCACCACCCCGCGCCAGCGAATCCCCGCCAGCATCTCCGCCAGGGTATGGGCCATCGGGACGGCGGCCTTGCCGATCGAAACGACGCGCACCGTGCGCCCTTTGGAAATGGGATAGCAGTCCCCGGCCACGTGCAGCACGCCGCCTTCGATGTGCACGGTCTGCCGCAGTCGGGGGCCTACTGCGAGGGCAGACAGCGTTTCCAGAAACGAGCTGCGCACGAGTTGCCGCGCTTCGCCGAGCGTCATCTCATCCCGTCTTCTTGACTTCTTGTATTCTTGACTTCTGTCTTTTCCTGCGTGCTCTTTGTGTCTTTGTGGTAAGAACCGAGTGACAGCGTTAGGGCGCTGACCGGACGGCCTCCCGATTGACCAGGTTGGGAGGAGTTTCGCCGCGCAGGGCAGCGAGCAGATTTTCCGCGGCAAGCTCGGCCATCCGCAGCCGCGTTTGCCGGGAGCCGCTGCCGACGTGCGGGGCGAGCACCACGTTCGGCAGGCCACAGATGCCGGGATGGAGCTCCGGCTCGCGCTCGAAGACGTCGAGCCCGGCGGACTGCATGCGGCCTTCACGAAGCGCCGCCACCAGCGCCGCCTCGTCCACGACCGGGCCGCGCGCGGTGTTGATGAGAATCGCAGTCGGCTTCATGAGCGCAAGCTGCGCGGCCCCGATCAGATGGTGCGTCTCGGACTTCAAGGGAACGTGGAGGCTCACGAAGTCGGATTCGCGCAGGAGCGTTTCGAGCGGGACGTGCTGCGCGTTGAGTTCGCGCTCCGCTTGGGGGGCCGCGCGGCGAGGGGCGGAATAGAGCACGCGCATCTCAAAACCCCGGGCGCGGCGCGCCACGGCCTGTCCGATGCGCCCGAAGCCCACAATGCCGAGCGTGCCGTGGTGCGCGTCGGTCCCCAGCAGCAAGTCGAGCTTCCATTGCTTCCACTGGCCGGAGCGGACAAACTGGTCACACTCCACCATCCGGCGCGCCGCGGCCAGCAGCAGCGCGAAAGCAAAGTCGGCGGTGGTTTCCGTGAGGATGCCCGGCGTGTTGGTGACCAGGATGCCGCGCTCGGTGGCCGCCGGGACGTCAATATTGTCGTAGCCGACGGCGATGTTTGCGATCACGCGGAGGCCGGGGGCACGCTCCATGGCTTCGCGGTCCATGCGGTCGGTCAGTTGGGTGAGCACGCCCTGGCAGTCGGCGAGTCCCGCGAACAGCTCTTCGCGCGAGAGCGTGCGGTCCTCGGTGTTCTGCTTCACGCGGCACTGCGCCGCGATTTTTTCCACGACCGGCGCAAAGACCGGACGGGTAATGAATACGCTTGGTGGCATGGGGAGATTATACAGGTAGGCCAGCCACGGAGGCACGCAGGCACGGCGAAATGCGTAAGAAGACAGGAGACAGAAGTCAGGAGTCAGGAGTCAGGAGGAAGAACAGATCCTCGTCGCCTATCTCTGTATTCCTCTGTGCCTCTGTGTCTCTGTGGCGAAAAATTTACAGCGTGCTGAGCTCGCGGAGCAGGTCGCGCTCTGCGGGGTTGAAGCGGTCGGCGAGCTCGGGCTGGGCGAGCCGGCGGTGGCGCTCCTCGGGCGGCAGGGCGCGCAGGCGGCGGAACTCTTCCATCACGGCGCGGCGGCGCTCAGGCGCCAGCCCGCGCCAGCGGCTGCTGTAAATCTCCCGCGCCCGCTCGCGCTGCTCCGGGGAGAGCCGCCGGAAGGCGTCAAAGCGCTGCTCGATGCGCTCGCGCTCGTCGGGCGAAAGCTCGCGGAGGCGGCGCTGCCGCTCGAACAATTCCCGCTGCCGCTCCGGGGGCATCTGCTGGAAGCGGCGCAGCCGTCCGAGCAGCTCTTCGCGGCGTTCGGGAGGAAGGTCCTGAAAGCGACGCAGGGAATCGCGCAACAACTCTTGCCGCTCGGGGGAAAGCTCCTGGAAGCGCGGATTGCTCTCCAGGGCTTGCAGTTGTTCGCCGGCAGGCACGTCGCTCATCTGCTGCAAGAGCCACGGAGGCGGCATCGCCTCGCCACGACGGTCACGGCCGGGCCGGTCGGAGTCGCGGCGGTCGGATTCCCGGTCGCCTCGCTCGGAATTGCGGCGGTCGGAGTTGCGCCGCTCTAATTGCCGGGGGGCGGCGCGTGGGCGCTCGCCGCGACGCCGCGGAGCTTCCTGCTTCAGCCAGGCGTCGGAAGTCGCCGGGAACATTACGGCCAGCAGCAGTAGCGAGAGCCAACGCTTCCTGGAGTTTCTGGGGTTCATCGCAGTGTCGGGCTGGTGTTGCCCAAGACCTGCAACACCTCGAAGTTTTGCAAAACCTCGTAATCTTCGAGCAGCGGCAAATCCTGATACAGCGGCTCCTCGGCCGATGCTGTGGCGAGCGTAACTTCGGAAGTTCCCCCGGGTTCCTGCACGAGCGGCGACGGCGAGTACCGCAGCACGACCACGCCGACCACCATGACCACGGCCAAAGCGACGGCAAACGCGGGCGCGGCGGCCGGCCGCGTCAGGCGCTCCCGCCACAGGCGCTGCCACCAGCCTTCGGATACCGGCTCTGCCTGCCAGCGCGCTGCCAGGCGGGTCTGGAAGAACGGAGACGGCTCGATGCCGCGCCACTCGCCGAGCAAGCCCATCACGCTCGCAAAGCCCTCGACGCGCTCCCGGCAGCCTGCGCAGACCGCCAGGTGCTGTTCGACGGCGCTGCGCTGCGCCGCCGGCAGCTTGCCGTCGAGATAGGCAATGGCGTGCGATTCGAACTCTCTGCACTTCATGATGTCTTACCTCCGGCCAAGCTCGGTGGCCGCTTGCTTACGCGCGCGGCTCGGATGTCAACCGGCCAAATGCGCCAGCCGCCCGCGCAGCGACTCGTAGGCGCGGAACAGCAGCGACTTCACGGCTGACTCCGAGCACCCCAGCGAGGCGGCGATTTCGCGGTAATCGAGCTCCTGATACTTGTGCAGGATCACCGCCGCGCGCTGCTTCTCCGGCAGCGCGAGAATGGCGCTGCGAATCTCCCGCGCCCGAACGTCGGCCACCAGGCGGTCCTCGACCGAGGGGTCGGAAGCGCGCAGCTCCGCAAGCGGCTCCCCCGTGGGGCCTTCGAGCGGTATTGCGGCGCGCGCCACGCGGCCGTCCCGCAGAAAGTTGAGCGCCACGCGCGTCGCGATCCGGTAGAGCCAGGTGGTGAACTTCGCCGTCGGCTCGTAGCTGGCGCGCGCCCGATAGACCCGCAGGAAAACGTCCTGTGCCAGCTCTTCCGCGACCGCCGCGTTCTGCACCATACGATAGAGGAAGTTGATCACCGGGTCGCGGTGCTTGGCCAGCAGGTTGGCGAAGGACTCCTCGTCCCCGTCCTTCACCCGCAGCATCAGTTCCGCGTCGGACCGGGCGACCACAGCTCCCATGACCGATGAATTAAACCCGGACTCTGCCAACAAGTTGCGGCCGCTCCTTCCTGCTTTCATGCCCGCTGCTCTCATCCCAATTCTAACTCCCCCCGGCACGATTTCGCATCAATTCCGATGGGATGCAAAATAAGGCGCCGGGGTGGGATGGAAGAAGCCAGAAGTCAGAAGTCGAGAAGTCAAGAAGCCGAAAGTCAAGAAGTTGACGCCACCACTTTCGCTTGTTATTCGGCTTCTCGCTTCTACCTCCTTGACTTCTTGACTTCTCGACTTCTATCTTCTCGACTTCTACCTTACTCACTTCTTCTCCTCAAGCCCGATACCGCTCCAGGATTTGCGCCCACTTGCCCTGGGCGCGCAGGATGAATTCGAGCGCTTCGCGGACCGCGCCCCGGCCGCCCTCACGCTCCGTAACGAGCTGGCAGACCTCCTTCACTTCGGGCCGGGCGTTGGCAACGGCGACGGCGAACCCCACGCGGCGCAGGACTGGCAGGTCTTGCAGGTCATCGCCGAGGAATGCGATCTTCGCATCGTCGAGCTGCACCCGCTCTCGCACCTTCAGGTAGGTTTCGAGCTTGTTCCAGGTCCCCTGCTCGATGATCTCCATTCCCAGTTCTTTGGCGCGCGCGGCAACGCTCTCGGAAATCCTGCCGGTGATGATCCCGCTGCGCAGGCCGGCGCGGTGCACAAACGTGATCCCGACGCCGTCCTGCACGTCGAACGCCTTGACCTCATGGATCGCGCCGCGGCCGTCGGGAACCAGCAGGATGCGGCCGTCGGTCAAAACGCCGTCCACGTCCATCAGGATCAGCTCTACGCGCCGGGCGCGGGCGGCAGGGTCGAGGGTCATAAAAAGAAGCCAGGAGCCAGGAGTCAGAAGCCAGTAGAAAGAATCCAACTGTCAGGGACCTGAAGCCAGCAGAGCTCTCCTGTAGGAATTCACGAGGCGGCTGACCTCTGCCAAGGATGTCATGAGCGACTCTGTGTCTCTATACTGCAAGTCTTGAGCCAGAATCAAGTAATAACGGCTCTCCTCAATCGAGCCTTCCGCCACGTTCAGGAATCGAGCCTTGTCTGCCTTGCCACGCTTTACAAAACCCTCGGCAATGTTCGCCGCAATCGAGACCGCCGCCCGGCGCATTTGGGCTGCGAGTCCATAGGTTTCTTCTCTGGGAAAGGACTTCGTGAAACGATAGATTCCCAGTACAAACTCGTGAGCCTTGCGCCAAGCGATCAGGTCGCGAAAGGTCCTCGCCGTGCGTGGCCGATCATCCACTCTTGCTCCGCTTCTACTGGCTTCTGACTCCTGGCTTCTGGCTTCTTCTATCCCAGCCACGGCCTGACCACGCGGTCGAGCGCCAGCAGACGCGCGAGCAGCGGCTCCAGAAGGTCAAGCCGCAAGGCATTCGGACCGTCGGAGAGCGCCGCGGCCGGGTTGTCGTGCACCTCCATGAAAATGCCGTCGAGGCCCGCGCCGACGCCGGCGCGCGCCAGCGGCTCGATAAACTCCGGCTGGCCGCCGCTGGCGTTGCCCGCGCCGCCGGGCAACTGCACGCTGTGCGTCACGTCGAG
>CAYWWM010000106.1:0-7753 GCA_964461735.1 uncultured Solibacteraceae bacterium
CCTCTGGCCCGATGGTCCTATCGCAAAAACGTTACTTTCGCTCCATTGGCAGCCGGACGGGAGCGTCGTATCGTGGAGTTGTTAGAGGGTAAGGCAAAGCTGAGGGACGCCGGGGGGACGAACTTCAGACGAGCTTTACCGGGGCTGGCGGCGTCGCCAGCCCTTTTGATTTTCCTGCTAATCCAGCCTTGTCGAAGACCATTTTTCGGATCACCAGAATGCCTTCCGTGGCCCAAGTTGTGGTACAACTTGCTTTCACGGGGTAATCGGTCCGGTCAGGCGGCGTCGAGATGGGGGGCCAGCACGGAGTTTGCTGGATTGGGGTTGAGGCAAGGATGGTGCTCGCGCAAAACTTACTCCTGCGTTCCTGGCTGACCGTGGTCGCTCTTGGGGTGGCCTACGGCCTCCCGTCGGCGCCGGCCTATCCTCAGACCAACGGGACGCACGGCAGCCGTCGCATCCGGGCCGTGCGGGCGGAGTCTCCTCTGGCCTTAGACGGGAACCTCGATGAGCCGGCCTGGCGGGAGGCGCCGGTTTCCCAGGAATTTGTCCAGAAAGATCCGCAGGAGGGGGAGCCTTCCACGGAACGAACGGAGTTTCGCGTCGTCTACACCGCGACCACGCTGTACATCGGGGTCGCCTGTTACGACGCGAGCGCCGGGGACATCGTGGCCTCCGAGCGGCGGCGCGACAATGAACTCGAAAACGACGACCGCTTGAGCCTGGTGCTCGATACCTTTCACGACCACCGCAACGCCTTCCTGTTTCGCACCAACCCTCTGGGCACGCAGTACGACGCTCTGATTACGGACGAAGGCAACAATCTCAACGCCAACTGGGACGAACAATGGAACGTGGTGTCTCAGATCACTCCCGAGGGCTGGACGGCGGAGTTCGCCATCCCGTTCAAGAGCCTGCGGCTCAGCGAGGAAAACGGCGCAGGCTGGGGACTCGATCTCGAGCGCGTGATTCGCCGCAAAAACGAGTCCTCGTATTGGAACGGCTACCGGCGCGGCTTCCAGTTGGAAAACGTCTCCCAGGCCGGGCACCTGGAAGGGATCGAAAACGTCGAGTCGGGCTTGCGGCTACGCGTGAAGCCCTACCTGTTGGGAGGAGCTTCGCGGATCTCCGACGGCTCGCGGACCGTCACCCACGACACTTCTGACTTCGGAATGGAGGTGCTGAAGTTCCGAATCACGTCCAGCCTGACTGCCGACGTGACGGCGAACACCGACTTTGCCCAGACCGAAGTGGACGACCAGCAAGTGAACCTCGACCGGTTTCCGCTCTTCTTCCCCGAGAAGAGGGAGTTCTTCCAGGAAGGCGCTGGGGTGTACGAGATTGGGAGTCTGCAAGGTCGCCGGGGCTTCCGAAGCCGCGATCTGAGGATGTTCCACAGCCGGACCATCGGCCTTTCGCCGAAGCGGCGAATCGTTCCGATCACGGCTGGAGGGCGTGTGACCGGGAGGCTGGGCGGGTTCACCCTGGGGATGTTGAACGTGCAGACCGAAGAACTGGCCGAGCAGTTCGACGACCAAACGGGCGAGCGCATCGAGGCAAGAATCCCCGCCAGTAACTACAGCGTGCTGCGCGTCCGGCGGGATGTGTTAGCCCGCTCTTCGGTCGGCGGGTTTGTTCTGAATCGGGAGATCGCGGGGTCGAGCGATTACAACCGCGTCTATGGCCTGGATGCCAACTTTGTTTTCTTTCGACATTTTTCCTTCGGGGGCCTGCTCGGGAAGTCCAGCTCGCCCGGGGTTAAGCGGGACAACTGGGTCAGCTTGGGAGAGGTGGGATGGGACAGCGATCTCCTGACGGTGGGGACTTCCTGGACCGTGGTGGACCCGGAGTTTCGCAACGACATAGGATTCGTTCGTCGCAGGAACCTCCGCCAATTCTCGCCCACGATCTCCCTTTCGCCCCGCCCCAACAGCCGGCTGATCCGCCAGTTAAACTTCGCCCTTCGGTTAAGTTACTCACTGAACCAGAAAAATGTGCTGGATACCAAGCAGAACGCCTATGAGTTCGAGATTTTCTTTCAAGACGGCGGCGTGCTCGGCTACGTGCCCCATACTTACGCCGACCGGCCCTCGAAACCATTCCGAATCCGCCCGGGAATCGTCATTCCTCCGGGACTGACTCGCTGGTGGAGCAACGTCCTCCGCTATCGGTCGAATCCGGGCCTGCGCTTGTCGGGGACCTTCCGCTGGGAGCAGAATTACGGGTACTACGGAGGCGGGGGTCTCGACAGCTATCGGTTCGAGGGACGCCTGCGCGTGAACGAACAGTTCTCCATCGAGCCGGGCTATGATCTGAACATCGCTTCGCTCGATCCGGGACACTACACCGACGACCACGGAAACTTCCCGCAACAGCCCGGCGAGTTCACCGACCACGTCATCAATACGCGGATCAACTACAACTTCAATAACCAGTGGCTCACCAGCGCCATCGTGCAATACAACAACGAGAATTCGTTCTGGGGGTTCAACTTCCGGCTGAATTACATCTTCCGCCCAGGCGACGACCTTTTCCTGGTCTATAACGAAGGCCGCCGCGCCATCTTCGACCGCGACGGCAACGAGATCACGGGCGTCTTCGACGGCCGCAAAGACCGCTCCCTGCAGCTCAAGCTCACCTATTCATTTGATTATTAGCCCATTTTCACAATCGGTGTATCTCAGAACGGCATGAAAGAGAAGCGTACTGGAAAAACATCTGGTAGGGCGCGCACCGATTGGAAGCGCGTGCGTTCGCTTTCGGATCACGAGGTCCGCCGGGCGATCAAGGTCGATCCCGATGCGCGACCGACCGATGAGGCTTTCTGGAAAAGCGCCCGTGTCGTAATGCCTCAGGCAAAGCAAACCATCGCCAGATAACCCTGGCGATCTCACTATGTCGCAGCGCATCACCATTATCGGCGGGGGCCTGGCGGGTTCGGAGGCGGCCTGGCAAGCGGCGCGGCGCGGCGTCGAGGTGGACCTCTACGAGATGCGCCCGACGGTAGCGACGCCCGCTCACAAGACCGGCCTCTTCGCCGAGCTGGTGTGCAGCAACTCGCTCAAGAGCGACCGCCAAGACACCGCCCCGTGGCTGCTCAAAGAGGAACTGCGGCGGGGCGGATCGCTCCTCCTGACGGCCGCCACCCGGTGCGCAGTCCCGGCGGGACAAGCGCTGGCCGTGGACCGCGAGCGTTTTGCGGCAGCCGTGACCGAGGCGCTGGAGCCGGAAGAGCGGATTCACATCCGCCGGGAAGAATTGCGGGAGATTCCCGCTGCGGGGAGTGTCATCGTTGCGACCGGCCCGCTCACCAGCGACACGCTCGCCGAGTCCATCCAGAAGCTCACCGGGCAGGACCGCCTGTTCTTCTACGATGCGATCAGCCCGATCGTGGATGCCGCGACGATTGACTACGGAAAGGTCTTCGCCGCTTCTCGCTACAACCGGAACCGGCAGCCGTCGGACCACTCACCACTCACTACTCACCACTCACCGGAGACAAACGGCGATTACCTGAACTGCCCGCTCAATGCAGAGGAGTACCAGCGCTTCTACGATGCGCTGCTCGCCGCCGAAGAAGTCGCGGCACACGAGTTCGAGAACCGGAATTACTTTGAAGCCTGCCTGCCGATCGAAGAGCTGGCGCGGCGCGGCCGGGACACGCTGCGCTTCGGCCCGATGAAGCCCGTGGGCCTGCTCGACCCGCGCACCGGCAGAATGCCTTATGCCGCCGTGCAGTTGCGCCGCGAGAACGTGCGCTCGGAGAGCTATAACCTGGTCGGCTTTCAGAACCACCTCAAGTTCGGCGAGCAGAAGCGCATCCTGCGAATGATTCCCGGCCTCGAGAACGCGGAGTTTCTGCGCTACGGGCAGATTCACCGCAATACCTACATCAACGCCCCGGCGCTGCTAGGGCCGACGTTGCAACTGCGCTCCGAGCCGCGGATTTTCTTCGCCGGCCAGATTTGCGGCGTCGAAGGCTACGTCGAGTCCATCGCCACCGGCTGGCTCGCCGGAGTGCTTGCCGCGCGCCTGGCCGACCCCGGCGCGCAGCTTTCCGCTCCCCCGCGCGCGACGGCGATAGGCTCGCTCTGCCACTACATATCGCACGCCGACCCACGCAACTACCAGCCCGCCAACATCTCGTTCGACCTGCTGCCGCCGCTCTGTGACGCCACGCCGGCCCGCCTGAGCCGCCAGGAACGCCACGCCCGCCAGTGCCGCATTGCGCTCACCAAGTGGAGCCAATGGCTCCCGGCGTTTCGGGAATCGGTGACCACGCCTTTTGCAGCTCCTGCCTAATCCTGATCGCAGATTCTTTGTTTTCTGCGGCCTTCGTTTCCAAAGAAAGTGTGCGGGTCCCGGAATTTTGTGGGAAGATTGGAATCCGTCGGGAGCGTTCGGGCATCTGAAAATTAGCAGCCCAGGGCGCGACGGCAGACTGCTCCCGCGACGGCGTTCGGGCGGGGTGGGGACTTCGATCAGGGTGTTAGGCATGGCCGTACACAATGACGCATCGCAGATCCTTCGGGCGGAGACCCCGCGCCCCAGCGGGCCGTCGTGGGGCAAGATTGGGGGCGACGGCCAGCTCCCGCTCGATATCATGGAACAGGCCGTGAGCCGGCTGGGATGGCTCGCTTTGTTTTACGCCATCGCTCACCCGCTGTTCCGGCTGGTCGAGCACCTCGGGGCGCTGGCCGACGCCCTGCGGCCCAGCGAATGGCCGCTCGTGGACCTAGCCCTGGTCGGGGCGATGCTGGCGGGCGGCCTGGTCAGCGTGCTGGCCTGGAGCCGCCGATTGCCGCCCTCGCTGATGTTGGACCTCGGTCTGCTGTTCGAGGTCGTTGGCGCCTTCTGGATCGCCCTGGTCGAGCACGGCATGCCGACCACCGCGGACATCCCGTTCCGGGGGGTGTCGAGCGTCGGCGTATGGATCACGTTCTTCGTCCTGGTGGTCCCCACCACATTAGGAAAAACGGTGCTCGCGGCGCTCACCACGGCCTGCATGGGCCCTGTCGGCTTGCTGGTTTCGCTCTCCTATCACGGGATGGCCGTCCCGCCGTTGGATCGCTGGGTGCAGTTGTTTTTCGGCAACTTCCTGTTCGCGGTGTTTGCCGTCATTCTCTCCCGCTTCGTCTACAACATGGGTTGTGACGTGAATAAGGCCCGCGAAATGGGGAGCTACAAGCTGGTCGAGCTGCTCGGCGCGGGCGGCATGGGAGAAGTGTGGCGCGCCGAGCATCGCATGCTGGCGCGTCCGGCGGCCATCAAGCTGCTCCGGTCGGAAGTCTGCGCCATGAGCGATTCGCGGGCCGGCACAATGCACCGGCGCTTCGAACGCGAGGTGCAGGCCACCTCGGCGCTGCGCTCGCCCCACACCGTGGCGGTCTACGATTACGGAACCACCGCGGAAGGCTGTTTCTACTACGTCATGGAGCTGCTCGACGGCTTCGACCTGGAGACGCTGGTCCAACGCTTTGGGCCGCAGCCGCCCGAGCGGGTGATCTCGTTCCTGCTGCAGGCGTGCGACTCGCTGGCTGAGGCCCACACCACCGGCCTGACTCACCGCGACATCAAGCCCAAGAATCTCTTCGTGAGCCGCCTGGGGCTCAATTACGACTTCGTCAAAGTGCTCGATTTCGGCCTGGTGAAGTCCTCGGCCACGACGGAGAATTTTCAGAGCCAGCTCACGCTCGACGGCACCACCACCGGGACGCCCGCCTACATGTCCCCGGAGATGGCGCTCGGCGACAAGGCCGTGGATGCGCGCTCCGATATCTATTCGCTCGGCTGTGTGGCCTACTGGCTCCTGACCGGACAGCTTGTCTTCGAGGGGAACACGGCCACCGCCGTCCTGCTGGCTCATATCCAGAACGCCCCCGTGCCGCCCTCGCAGCGCACGGAGATCCCGGTCCCGGAGGACCTGGAACGGGTGATTCTCGCGTGTCTGGCGAAGGACCCTGCCGAGCGCCCTAAAAGCGCGCAAGAGCTCGCGCAGCGGCTCGAGTCCTGCGGCCGGAACGGCGGCTGGGGCCGGGCAGACGCGGAGCGCTGGTGGCGAACCCACGCTCCGGCCCTGGCGGCTCCCACGATCACCGCTGCGGGACGGTGAGTGCGGAGTAGCCACGGCATGCCGTTTATGCCGTGGGCACGTTCCGGGCTGGATATGGGAAAAGCCCACGGCACACAGGACGTGCCGTGGCTACCAGCTCAAGCGCCGCGTGCCGGTGCGATAGTCAGAGCCGCGCGCGCCTGCCGTGAGCGCAGTCGAAGGGTCAGCAAGCGGACAAAGCGGTGAGTGGTGAAAGGTGAGTAGTGAGCGGTGGAACGCGAATCCGGGCCGATCCCTTTTTCACCATTCGCTACTCACCACTCCCCACTCCACGGCGATTCTTCTGTCCCCTGTTCCCTATATAATGTCGTTTCGTGCCTAAACCGATGCCCGGTCCCGCCGACCGCCCCGCCGATCACAATGACGCCGCGTCCGGAGCGATGCTGGGCGCCGCCGCCATGATCGCCCACCAGGTCGGCGGCAAAGCCACGCGCGACACGCTTTTTCTCTCCTCCTTCGACGTAACGTCCCTTCCCATGATGCTGATCGGGGCGTCGGTGTTCTCGCTGGCGGTGGTGGTAGTCATGTCCCGCGCCATGACCCGCTTCACCCCTGCCTGGGTCGTGCCGCGAGCCTTTGCGCTGAGCGCCCTGCTGCTGCTTGGCGAATGGGCGCTCTACTACCGCTATCCGCGGGCTACCGCCGTGCTGGTGTATCTCCATATGGCCGGCCTGGCCGGAGTCCTGATCTCGGGCTTCTGGTCGGTGGTCAACGAGCGGTACGATCCACGGACCGCCAAGCATCAGGTGGGACGCATCGCCGGCGGGGCGACGCTCGGAGGAGTGATCGGGGGATTCCTGGCCGAGCGCGTGGCGGCCTTCCTCTCGGTCTCGTTCATGTTTCCCATCCTGAGCTTCCTGCATCTGCTGTGCGCCTGGATGGTGTTCCGTCTGCAGCCGGTGGAGCCGGTTTCCGGGAAGCCGCTTGGCCGGCAGGGGATTCCGGAAACCGCCGGCGCCTCCGGAACCGATTCCACCGATTCCATTTTGGAGATGCTCAAGAAAGCTCCTTACCTGCAAAACCTGGCGGCCTTGCTGCTGCTGGCCACCATGAGCGGCGTTGCCGTGGACTACGTTTTCAAGGCGCAGGCCATCCAGGTCTTCGGGCGCGGAGAAAATCTGCTGCGCTTTTTCGCGTTCTTCTATACGGCGCTCGGACTGGGGACATTCCTGGTCCAGGCCGCGTTCGCGCGGCTGTCGCTCCAAAACCTGGGCTTGGCGAAGACCGTGGGCCTGCTGCCGATGGTCTTCGCGGCCGGAGGCGCGGGCGCGCTGCTGGCTCCGGGTCTGGCCACGGCGGGCCTGGCGCGCGGGTTCGGGTCGGTGATCCATGACTCGCTGTTCCGCTCCGGCTACGAGCTGCTCTACGCCCCGATTCCGGCGGCGGAAAAGCGCGCCACCAAATCGCTGGTGGACGTGGGAGTCGGGCGCGTAGGGGATTTCCTGGGCGGCGGGATAGTCCGGCTGATCCTCTCGGTGGCCCCTGCCGCCGCGGTGTCGGTAATCCTGAGCGCGGGAATCGGCCTGGCCCTGGCGGGTCTCTGGGTCGCCAGCCGCATGAGCCGCGGCTACATCATCTCGCTCGAACGGAACCTTCTCGACCGCGCCGTGGACCTCGATCTCTCCGAGATTGAGGACGGCT
>CAYWWM010000107.1:0-4074 GCA_964461735.1 uncultured Solibacteraceae bacterium
CTTGATCTCGAAGAACTCGCCTTCGTCCACGATCTCGGCGATCACGTCGTGCATGTCGTAGGCCTTGCGCGGGTCGGTGGGGACGATTTGGCGCAGTTCGGGCGAGTGGCGGTGTGCTTTGTCGGTCGGATTGGTGCGCGGCGGCTTCTCGCGGCAATTGGCCGGCAGGTAGCCGAGCAGGAGGCGGGTCTTGCGCAGGCAATCCACGTCGTCCTCGGCGGTGAGGTCGGAGACGCCGCTCATCGTGGCATGGATGGCGGGTCCTCCGAGGTCCTCATTGGTGGTTTTCTGAAACACGACGGCCTCAACGAGCGGCGGCCCCGCGATGAACATGTAGCTGGTTTTCTCGACCATGAAAACGAAGTCCATGAGCGCGGGGGAATACGCCTGGCCGCCGGCGACCGGACCCAGGATGAGCGCGATCTGCGGCACGACGCCCGAGGTGCGCACGTGGCGAAAAAAAAGCTGGCCGTACTCGCTCAACGAGCCCATCTCTTCGGTGACGCGCGCGCCCCCGGAGTCGTTCATCCCGACGACCGGGCAGCCCATGCGCAGGGCCAGGTCAATGGTCTTCGAGATTTTCTTGCCGTGGCGCTCGCCGAACGTGCCGGCGACGACGGTGAAATCTTCGGAGTAGGCGAACACGTCGCGCCCGTGCACCTTGCCGACGCCGGTGACGACGCCGTCGGCGGGCAGTTCCGCTTGGTCGAGGCCGTAGTCCGTGCCGATGTGCTTGGCGAACAAGTCGTATTCCAAAAACGTTCCGGGATCGAAGAAGGCGTCGAGCCGCTCGCGAGCCGTGAGCTTGCCGCTGCGGCGTTGCTTCTCGGCCGCTTGCGGACCGCCTCCGGCGCGCAGCTTGGCCTTGCGCTCGGTCAGTTCCCGAATCAACTCATCCATGCTCTCCACGATTACTCCTCCTGAGTTGCGCAGGTCACTCGTTTGCCACGGAGACACACAGGCACAGAGGTGAAGAGAATTCCAAATTCCAAACTCCAACTCCCAAGCAATCCCCCAATTCCAAGGGCAAAGTAGGTTCGTGATTGGAAAGTTGAGTTTGGAAATTGCTTGGGATGTGGCGCTTGGGGTTTGCAGTTTCCTGTCATCCTCTGTGTCTCCGTGCCTCTGTGGCGAATTCAGCGGTTCGCTTTGCGGTAACCGAGCGCGTCCTGCGCGATGATGAGCTTCTGAATGTTCGCGGAGCCTTCCACGATCTGATAGGAGCGCGAGTCGCGAAAATAGCGCTCCACGGGATACTCTTTGGAATACCCCCAGGCGCCGTAGATTTTCATGGCGCAGTCGGCGGCGAAGGCAGCGGCCTCGCCGGCGGAATACTTGGCGATCGAGGTTTCGAGCGCGTTCGCGCGGCCTTTGTCCTTGAGTGCGGCGGCCCGGTAGCAGAGCAAGCGGGCCGCTTCCTCCTGCACGACCATCTGCGCGATCAGGTCCTGAATCATCTGGAACTCGCCGATCCTCTGCCCGAACTGGACGCGCTGGTTGGCGTATTTCACCGCCGCCTCGCGGCAAGCACGCGCCAGGCCCACGGCTCCGGCGCCGCAACCGAGGCGCGTGTAGTTCAAATCCGTCATGCAAATCTTGAAGCCGTCGCCCTCGCTGCCGAGCAGGTTTTCTGCGGGCACCTTGCAATTGTCGAAGAACAATTCGCCGGTCGGGGAAGCGTTGGCGCCGAGCTTGTCCTCGATGCCCTTGGCGGTGACGCCGGGCTGATGCAGGTCCACCAGGAAAGCCGACATGCCACGGTGCTTCTTCTCTGGGTCCGTGTAGGCGTAGACGAGGGCGACGTCGGCGACCTGGGCATTCGAGATCCACGTCTTGCTGCCGTTCAGGACATAGCAACCGCCATCGCGGACGGCGCGGGTTCGCATCGAAGCCACGTCGGAACCGGCGTCCGGCTCCGTGATGGCAAAGCAACTGAGCAGCTCGGCGTCCACGATCTTCCGCAGATACTTCTGCTGCAACTCCGCGCTGCCGAACTCGAGGAGCGCGCGAGCGGGGCCGATCTGCATGTTGATGGCGACGCGCAGGGAGCTGTGGATCCGGGCGATTTCCTCCGTGATGACGACCAGCGAGACAAAGCCGGTGTTGGTCCCGCCGAATTCCTCAGGAACGATGCAGCCAAAAAATCCGAGCTCGCCCATCTTGCGGACCAAGTCTCTCCGAAAGCGGTGCGCGCGGTCGTCTGCGTCCACCGTGGGAGCGACTTCCTTTTCGGCGAACGCGCGAGCCGCTTCCTGGATCGCCAGCAACTCATCGCTCAGATCGAAATCCACTTGCACACCTCCCCTCGGGCGTTCCCTTTGCGGTTCGCAATTTTCGAGCGCCCCAAGTATGCTACAATAACGCCTCGCGTAAGCGAAGGGAGGAAGCAGTAGCTCGTGCCGCTCGAATACATTCCGATTATGATATTCCTCGTTCTGGCGACGGCTTTTCCGGTCGTGACGCTGATCGCGGCGAAGCTGGTTCGTCCGGCGTCTCCCTACGCGGCGAAGCTGCGGCCGTACGAGTGCGGCATTGATCCGGAGACCGATTCACGGGGCCGCTACACGGTGCGGTTCTACATCATCGCCATTCTGTTCGTCATCTTCGACGTCGAAACCATCTTCCTGTTCCCCTGGGCCGTGCAGTTCAAAGTACTGGGAGCGTTCGGCCTGTTTGAGATGCTGATCTTCCTGGGCATTCTGGTCGTGGGATATATTTGGATTTACGCCAAGGGCGCCCTGGAGTGGGTTTAGTTTTGCGGGTCTGAAATTGTGGGTGTGATCCCGCTGCGGACGCGCCTCGCTTCGCGCTGCTGCTGGGAAGCTCGCCTCGCTCCTGAGGTCAACCGGGCGAATCGAATCTCCGCGCCGCTTCCAGCGGCCTCCCCCCAGTTCTCCAATGTCTTCCCGAATGAAAATCCTGCTGGCGACGGGCGCTGGCTTGGCGGTCGTCGCGTATGCGCTGCTTCGCGTCACCGCCGGCGAGGACTGGCGGCAGTTTCGCTGGGAGGACTTCTGGCAGAGTTTCCGCGGTCTGCGTATTTCGTATCTCCTGCCGGCGGCGGCGATGATTTTCGGCAGTTATCTTTTCCGATGTTTCCGGTGGCGCGAATTTCTCCGCCCGATGAAAACAGCGGGAATCGGGAACCTGTTCGTAGCGACGCTGGTGGGCTTTTCGGCCGTGGCGCTGCTGGGGCGGCCGGGCGAAGTGGTTCGAGTCTGGCTGATCGCCCGCAAGGAAGGCCTGACGCTGTCCTCGCAGGCCGCCACCTGGACGCTCGAACGCGTCTTTGACAGCTTGACCGTGGCCGGCTTCCTGGGGCTGGCGTTATATTTCGCATCGGCGCGGGGCGATTTTCAGGCGGCGGGAGGGCCGCTGCTCGAAAGCTTTCGCCGCGGGGGACTCGTTTTGTTTGCGGGCGCCGTGGCCGTCGGAATTGTGATCAGCCAGTTTCGCCGGCGAAGCCAGCTTATCCGTGCGGTGCTCGGACGACTCGGCCGCCCGCTGCCGAATCCGTTGCGAACGCGTCTTGAAAGAATGGCTGAAAGTTTTGCGGACGGCCTCGCCGGGATCGCAAGCCTGCGGAGCCTGCTGCTGTGCGCCGCGTATTCGGCGCTGGTGTGGCTGAGCGTCGTAGCGGCTTTCTGGAGTGTGTTTCAGGCCTTTGGCGAGCCGCTTTCGCGCCTCAGCCTGAGCGCCGTGGTGCTGGTGATCGCGGCCACGATTCTAGGCTCGGTGGCCCATCTGCCGGGGGTGGGAGGCGGGCAGCAGGTGGCCATTGCTCTGACGCTGCGGCAGTTGTTCGACGTGCCGCTGGCCCTGGCCGCCAGCGCCGCGCTGCTGCTGTGGGCGCTTTCCTTCATGATGGTTCTGATCCCCGGCCTTCCGCTCACCGCTCACGAAGGTCTCACCTGGCAGCGCCTGCGCAGCGTCGCAAAGAGCGTACCCCGGGAGGAACTGTGAGCCGGATGCTGGCGCGGGTTTCTATCGGGCGTGTTTTGCCGTAGAATGCTCCCTTCCGGCGTGAAGGCGTAATTTTTCCTGAACGACGCTTTTGCCGGCACGCTTTTTGCG
>CAYWWM010000107.1:4174-7747 GCA_964461735.1 uncultured Solibacteraceae bacterium
GTAATTTTTCCTGAACGACGCTTTTGCCGGCACGCTTTTTGCGACACGCTTTTTGTGGCACGCTTTTGGCGCACGCTTTTGGCGCACGCTTTTGGCGCATGCTTTTGGCGATGAGGTGACGATGAAAATAGACGTGTTTTGCCACATTTTTCCGCAGGCGTTTTTTGACCGCATGATGACGCACTCGGAGCGCGCCGCCAACATGCAGAAGCGCGTGCAAGCGATCCCCGTGCTGACCGACGTGGAGCTGCGGCTGCGGATCATGGACCGCTTTCCCGGCTACCAGCAGGTCTTCTGCCTCGGCTCGCCGCCCATTGAGTACTTCGGCGACGCCCAGACCGCCCCGGAGCTCGCGCGCATCGCCAACGACGGCATGGCCGACATCTGCGCCAAGCACCCCGACCGCTTCCCAGGATTCATCGCTTCGGTGGCCATGAACAACATGGACGAGTGCATGAAAGAGCTCGAGCGAGCGGTCGGGAAACTCGGCGCGCGGGGCGTGCAGATCTTCACGAACGTTAACGGGCGGCCGCTCGACGAGCCGGAGTTTCGACCCGTGTTCGAGCGCATGGCTGCGTACGATCTTCCGATCTGGCTGCATCCGGCGCGCCCCTCGAATTTTCCGGATTATATCGGCGAGAAGAAATCGAAGTATGAATTGTGGTGGGTCTTCGGCTGGCCCTATGAAACCAGCATCGCCATGAGCCGGATCGTGTTCGCCGGCATTTTCGACGCGTTCCCCAACCTGAAAATCATTACGCACCACTTGGGGGCCATGATCCCGTATTTCGAAGGGCGCATCGGACCGGGGCTCGATCAGCTCGGCACCCGCACGCCGGAGAGCGAGGCGGACCTCGTTAAGCACTCCCTGCAGCGCCGCCCGCTCGATTACTTCCGCATGTTTTACGGCGACACAGCGCTTTTCGGAGCGGTCGCTCCGCTCGAATGCGGCCTCGCCTTCTTCGGAGTGGACCGCCTGCTCTTCGCCACCGACATGCCGTTTGACCCGGAAGGAGGCCCTGGATTCATCCGCGAAACCATCCGCGCCGTCGAAGCCATGTCCATCGCACAGCCGGACCGCGAGAAAATCTATGAGGGCAACGTCAAGAGGCTGCTGAAACTGGCGTGAAGGCGCAGAAGTCAGAATCATGGGAAAAAGAGCAGAGCCATCGAAGAGGCAGGCGATGAGCCAAGTTGAGCGCCTTCATCGGAAATGGCTGAAGAACAGGGAATACCGGCGCGCCTACGAAGCGCTTGCGCCGGAGATCGAGCTGGAGCGTCAGCGATGCCGCCCTCACCCTCGCGGCGAGCGCAGCAGGTCCTTCAGCTCGTCCATGAACTCTTTGACGTCCTTGAAATCGAGATAGACGGAAGCGAAGCGCACGTAGGCGACCTTGTCGAGCTCGCGCAGGCGGGTCATGAGCAGCTCGCCGATCTCCCGCGAGGGGACCTCGCGGTCGGCGGCGTCAATCACCAGAGCCTCGGCCTGGTTGACGACTTCCTCCATGCGGGTCATGCTCACGGGGCGTTTCTCGCAGGCGCGCAGCAGCCCCGCGAGAATCTTCTGGCGGTCGAACTTCTCGCGCCGGCCGTCCTTCTTGACGACCATATAGGGAATTTCATCCACGCGCTCGTAGGTGGTAAATCGCCGCTGGCAGCCCAGGCACTCGCGCCGGCGGCGGATGGCCTGGTGTTCCTTGCCCTCGCGCGAGTCCACCACTTTGTCTTCGGGATGGCCGCAGAACGGGCACTTCATGTCGCTGGTAAGTTCCTCTTGAGGGTCGCCGAACGGCAGCAAGTATACCATACCTCCCCGTTATCAGTTGGTTACGGAAGCTGGCTGCCCAATCAAAAAAAACGGGCATCTTTCTTGCGGCGGCGAGAATCCATATGTAGTGTAGGAGCGGAGGAGGGGATTCCTCGGGAGGGATCATGAAGCACTGCATGAAAAAATTGTTGAGCGTGGCGCTCAGCGTTTCCTTGGCGGTTTCAGCCGGCTTGCCGAATGGCTACGCGGCGGCGGTGGAGGAAACGTCGGAGATCTATCCGCTCCTGAAGAAGCCCTATCTCGAACTGCTGGAGCTGGCTCCCAAGCACGAGTTTGCCGCCCGGCAGTTTTCCCAGGTTCGGGAGCGCTTGCAGAACGAAGAGAAAGGGAAGATGGACGAGCTCAAGCGCAAGGAAGAAAACATCGGGAAGCAGATCAAGGCAGCGCAGGAACAGCTCAAGCAGCTCAACGCCAGGACCGCCGTCGAGACCGAAGAGGTCAAGGCCCAGCGCCAGGGTATTCATTGCCAGATTCAGTCTTATCAGGACAATCTCGCCCAGACCCGAATCGCGCGTCAGAACGGCGTTCCGGTGGAGTACGAGAACTTCAACGCCAAGCTCGACCTGCTGGAGCAGTGGCCGGCGGCGAAGCAGGAAATCTCCCGGCTGATCGCCGCGAACCAGGCCCACACCCGCAAGTGGGGCGACGCCCAGGACATCGGCTTCCGCACGATCGTGGAGAAGCAGGAAGACGACATCAAGGCCGGCATGGAAGCCGTGCAGCAGTTGAAGCAATTGGGCATGTTGCCGAAGGAAATTGAGGACCCGGTCGTCACCGAGTACGTCAACCGGATCGCGCAGAACCTGGCGCGCAATTCCGACCTCACGGTCCCGCTGCACCTGACCGTGCTCAATTCCAAAGAAGTGAACGCCTTCGCCTTGCCGGGCGGCTACCTTTTCGTGAACCGCGGGTTGATCGAGGAGGCGCAGACCGAAGCGCAGTTGGCCGGCGTGCTGGCGCACGAGATTGCTCATGACGTAGCGCGCCACGGCAACCGGCTGCTCAAGCGAGCCACCATCTCGAGCGTCATTTATCAGGCCGCGCAGGTGGCCGCGCTCATCTTCACCGGCGGAGCCGCCGGCATCGGAACCTACTACGCGCTGCAGTACGGCTTCCAGGGCCTCGGGCTGGTGCTGAGCTTGCAGTTGCTCGGCGTCAGCCGAGACTTCGAGCTCGAGGCGGACTTGCTTGGCGTGCAGTATCTCTGGAAGGCCGGCTACAACCCGGAGGGATTCATCCAGTTCTTCGACATCATCGCCTCGAAGGAAGGCTACGTCGAGAAGACCAGCTTCTTCCGCACCCACCCGGCGTTCTACGACCGGATCGTCACGGCCAACCGGGAGATTTCGTTCCTCCCGAGGCTGGGGCAGGCCGTGGACAACACCAGCGAGTTCCAGAGCGTGAAAGCGCACCTGAAGGACATCGCCAAGACCCTGGACCAGGAAGAAAAGGACAAGCCGACTTTGCTGCCGCGCGCCAAAGGGTGCGAGGAATCCAGCCCCGAGAAGGTAAAGCGTCCGATCCAAGTCTCCGAGGGAACGGCGCTGGCTCCGGCGACTATCTGAGAATCGGGACGGCCGCGGCCGCCGCCGCGGCCAGCCGCTGCTCCACAAATGCGGCAAGCTCCGGCGTGACGTAGTGGGTGTGGGAAACGGACGCCTGGGATATGAAAAAGACGGGCTTGCTGCGAATGATATCGAGAGAGATCCCTTCCCACGCTGTTTGAATCGCCAGAGAGCCCAAGG
>CAYWWM010000108.1:0-7741 GCA_964461735.1 uncultured Solibacteraceae bacterium
AAATCGAGTCGTCGCTCTCCCGATTCGCATTTACTGATAAAGGATTGTGGCTGTCCAAGCCGTTTCGCTAGGTCTATCTGTCGCAGTCCTGCTTCCAACCGGACTTCCCGGAGAAGGGCTCGCAGCCGTTCCTGTTGAACCTTCCGTACAAGCTTGCTCATTTAGTAAGATGGTAAAGAAGAATTGACAAATATCCCAAAACGGGATACTGTCTAATCCTAACGCTATGCTGACGCTTCAGCCACATCTCTTTCACGGCTTGGGACCCCGTTTGGCAAACCCGCCCCGCACTTCCTTGCTAAAGTGGGTCGGCAATAAAGGAAGGTTCGCGCATCAAATCGTTTCCTATTTCCCGAGCACGGTTGGCACATATTTCGAGCCTTTTCTTGGAAGTGGCGCCATCCTGGCAACTCTGGCGCCCGAGAGGGGGTTGGGATCAGACTGCTTTAGGCCACTGGTCGAAATATGGCAAGCCCTGCATGATTCTCCGAAAATGCTCAAGCACTGGTATTCGGAGAGATGGCACGCAATGATGAAGGGGGACAAAAAAACAGTTTACGAAGAGATCAAGCGTTCTTACAACCAAAAGCCCAACGGCGCAGATTTAATCTTTCTATGCCGGGCGTGCTATGGGGGCGTGGTCCGGTTTCGTCAGGCTGATGGATACATGTCGACACCATGTGGTGTTCACACCCCGATCCCCCCCGAATCCTTTTCCAGGCGCGTTGATGAATGGCACAGCCGAACTACGGGCCTAACCTTTGCCCGAATGGACTATCAAGAGGCGATGGCGCGAGCACGGTCCGGTGACTTGATTTATTGCGACCCTCCTTACACGCATAGCCAGTCAATCCTGTATGGAGCACAGGCATTTGATTTAGGCGAGCTCTTGGAAGTAATTGGGAGTTGCAAATCTCGCGGAGCTTTTGTTGCATTGAGCATTGATGGGACAAAACGGTCCGGTAACCTGATATGTGATCTGCCTCTCCCTAAAGATCTATTCGAGCGAGAGGTCTTCGTGAATTGTGGCCGCTCCATGCTCAAACGGTTTCAAATGAACGGGAGAACGCTTGAAAACGAAGTCGTAACAGACCGCCTTTTACTTACGTACTAAGGTTCCTCCGCGTCTTCACTACAATTGCCCTCCCTTCTCCCGCCCCTCATTCGATGGCAATGACCTCCGCCGGCTGGAAGCGCGCCGCGACGCGCGCCGGGTAGAGCGCCGCCACGATCGCAACCAGCCAGATCGCCAACCCTGAGACTGCCAGGAATAGGACGGGATAGCTGAACTGGATGGTCCATCCGAACGACTGCTTGTTCACGGTGTAGATCAGGATCAGCGAGAGGAGCAGTCCCATGGCCCCGCCGGCCAGGTTCCCGAGCAGGCCCACCAGGCCGGCTTCCGTCAAAATCATCTTCCGCAACTGGCCGCGCGACGCGCCGAGCACGCGCAGGATGCCGAGCTCGCGGCGGCGCTCGATCACGAAGGCCAGCAGCGAGTTCGCGATGCCGAGCGCGGCGATCAGAAGCGCCACGATTTCGAGCGCGTAGGTGATCGCAAAGGTGCGGTCGAAGACGCGCAGCACGGCTCGCTGCAGCGCCGCGTTCGGCGTGATGAGAAACCGATAGCCCCGTTCTCCCAGCGTTTGATCGAGCCGCGCCTTGACCTCATCTCCGTTCGCGCCGGGCTTCAGGTAAATCGCGAGCGTGCTGGCGGTGTCGTCGCGGAACAGGCGGCGGTAGACGTCGCGGTCCAGCACGATGGTTCCCCGGTCATTCGAGTAATCGTAGTAAACGCCCTTCACCGCGAAGGAGAATCTGCCCGACGGCGTGTCGAGCTCGATGCGGTCGCCGCGCCGGACGCGCGAGTGGATCGCGAATGGCTCCGAGACGATCACGGATTCGTGCAGGCCCTCCGACATGACCTCCTGCGGCGGCCGGCCGTCCACGAAGAGGAGATTTCCGTAGCGCACCAGCGTCGGCCACTCGCCCGCGCCGAGCAGAATGCGGCGGCGATTATATACGATGTCCAACGCCCGGAAGGCATCCACGGCTTCCACATTGGGGTCCGCCCGGACCAGCGCGATGGCCGCGGGCGGAATCGTGGCGTCGCTTGCTCCGGCCACCTGCGCGGCGGGTTTCAAAAACAGATCGGCGCGCAAGGTCTGCGCGGCCCACAGCTCCACCGTCTGGCGGAAGCTGCCCACCATGATCGCAACGCTCGCCATCATGGCCACGGCCGTCGCCAGCGACATAGCCAGAACCGAAATCCGCGCGGGCGACGCCGCCAGGCCTCGCGCCGCCAGGCGCCCTTCGATGCCCGCCATCTTCCGCACCGGCGTATCGAAAATCGCGGTGAAGGCGAAGAGCAGCAGCGGCATCAGGAATGAAAATCCCAGGATGACCAGGAGGGCGGCCAGGTACCCAAACAAGGGCAGACCCGCGACGGCCGGCAGCAGGGACGCACCGCCGGAGAGAGCCAGAAACAAGACTCCCAGGCCTGCGTAACGGCGCACGGCGAACCGCCGATGGTGCTCGTGCGCGCCCCGCTGCAGCGCCTCCGCCGGGAGCACGCCCGAAGCCTCCAGGGCCGGGAGCAGCGCGGCCAGCACGGCCGTCAGTCCGCCGATCCCGACCGCCACCCAAGCCATGGTCCCATCGAGGGTGATGGGAGCGGGAGGAGCAGCCGCATAGAGCGTATTGACGGTTCCGGAAACCAGCCGCAGCGCAAAGTCGGCCAGTACCCGTCCGAGGCTCACTCCGGCCAGCCCGCCCGTCAGTCCCAGCAGGAGGGCCTCCGCCAAAAAGAGCCGCAGCACCTGCCCCGAGGTGGCCCCGAGCGCGCGCAGTGTGCCGATCTCGCCGCGCCTCCGCACCACCGAAACGGCAATCGTGTTGTAGATGAGGAACGCCCCGACGATCAGCGACACGTAACTGAGAGCCGTGAGATTCCAGCGGAAGGCGCGCAACATCTTTTCCGTCTGCTCGGCGCGCTCGGCGGGCCGCTCCACGCGCAGACCCGCAGGCAGTTGGCGCTCTAGGAGGGCCTGGGTCTGGGGCAGGCGCCCCTGCGGGACCACCAGGTCAACGCGATCGAGTTTGCCGAGGCGGCGGAACGCAAGCTGCGCGGCGGCGATGTCCAGGACGGCGATGTTGCCCGCCAGGACTTTTCCCACGCCTTGCGGCGCCAGAATGGCCCGGACGGTGAACTCTTCCTGGCGGTCGCTTACGAGCAGCGGGAGTTTCGATCCGATCCGCAGCCCGTGGCGCAGGGCGAAGGCTTCTCCGACCACGATAGAGCGCGGGTCGGTGAGCAGCAGGAGAAACTCGCGGGGCGTAAGGTTCGCCTGCCCGAGCCTCGTTTCGCGGACGGGGCTGTCCTGGACGATGTCCGTGCCAAGGACTCGTAGCGTCTCGCGCGTCGAGGGCACCACGGCGAGCGCTTCGATGACGGGCGAAATCTTCACCTGCGGCCCGAGCGTCTCCCGCAGGCGCGGCAGAACCAGCTCGTCCATGCCGTCCGCGCCGAAGATCGAGAGGTTGGCGCGGCCCGCGATTTCCAGCAGCGAGGACTCGAAGGATTGGATGGCGCTGCGGTTGGCAAGTTCAATGGCGAGCACCACCCCGACGCCGAGTCCCACGGCCAGGATGCTGAGCGCCGTGCGCAGCCGGTCGCCGGGGCGGCCGATGCCCGCCAGGTGGCGCACGATAAAACTGTGGAAAAAGGAAGCCAGCCGGGGTGTCGGCGGCGGCTCGAAATCATCTATCGGCGACGAGTCCATTGCCAGGGAACACGGGGATGGGCGTGCGGGATCGCGTCACCCGCGTTGGTCGGGCGGCACATAGTCCCGGAGCGTATGCCCCACGTAGATCTGGCGGGGCCGGCCGATCTTGGTGTCGTGCGATCCCACCATTTCTTTCCACTGCGCGATCCAGCCCGGCAGCCGGCCGACGGCGAACATGACGGTGAACATGTTGGTGGGAATGCCGATGGCCTTGTAAATGATCCCGCTATAGAAGTCCACGTTGGGGTAGAGCTTGTGCTGGATGAAGTAGTCGTCGCGCAGAGCGCGCTCTTCGAGCTGCCGCGCGATGTCGAGCAGCGGGTCGTGAATTCCGAGCTTCGCGAGCACGGCGTCGCAAGCTCTCTTGATGATCTTGGCGCGGGGATCGAAATTCTTATAGACGCGATGGCCGAAGCCCATGAGGCGGAAGGGAAACTTCTTGTCCTTGGCCATGGCGATGTATTTGTCCACGTTCCCGCCGTCTTCGTGGATCATCTGGAGCATGGACATGACTTCCTGGTTGGCGCCGCCGTGCAAGGGTCCCCACAGCGCGCAAACGCCGGCGGCAATGCTGGCAAAGAGGTTGCTCTGGCTGCTTCCCACCATGCGGACGGTCGAGGTGCTGCAATTCTGCTCGTGATCGGCGTGCAGGATCAGCAGCAGGTCGAGCGCCCGGGCGATCTCCGGGTCCACGTGATACTCCTCGGCGGGCACGGAAAACAGCATGTGCAGGAAGTTCGCCGAGTAATCGAGCGAATTGAGCGGATAGGCGAACGGCTGGCCCAGCGACTTCTTATAGGAAATGGCGACAATCGTCGGCATCTTCGCCAGCAGCCGCGCGATGGTCAGATCGAGATGGTCAAAGCGGTTCGGCTCGAGCGCCTGCGGATAATAGCTCGACAGCGAGCACACCATGGCGGAGAGAATCGCCATGGGATGGGCCGTGCTGGGGTAGCCGTCGAAGAAGCGCTTCATGTCCTCGTGGATCATGGAGTGGCGCGTCAGCAGCGTGTTGAACCGCTCGAGCTCGCTGCGGGAGGGGAGTTCCCCGTAGATGAGCAGATACGCCGTCTCGGTGAACGTGGAGTGTTCGGCGATCTGGTCAATGGGGTAGCCGCGGTAGCGCAAGATGCCCTCTTCGCCGTCAATGAAGGTGATCGCGCTCAAGCACGACCCCGTGTTCATGTAGCCGTGATCGAGCGTGATGAAGGAGGTTTCCTTGCGAAGCTGCGAAATGTCCACCGCCCGCTCGTTCTCCGTGCCCTTGACCACCGGGAGAGAAATGCTCTTGCCTCCCACGGTAATCGAGGCGGTCTCCGTGGCGGCGTCCTGCGCTGTGTTCGTGACTGGCATGGGAATCCTGTCCTGGCACGAGGGTCAAATTCAATTTCGATTCTATCCTACTGCCCCTCGGAGGAAAAGTAAAGGATCGAAGACCCGGAGACCTGAAGGAAAACCGAGAAGGCCTCTTCCACCTGTCTTGCTAGAGGGTCATTTGCCGGGCGGAAAGCCCCGCCATCAACTGATCACAAGTAAGCAGTTGAATTTCAATGCCGCTTTCCCTCCTCAAACGAGCTACTTCACCAATAGCCCCTCTCGTAAAACTAAAAGCAATCACCATCCCCTTCTTATCCTTTTCCCGTTCCAGCACCCCGACAAAGTTATCAATGACGGGCCGCCCCACGTCGTCCATGCGCTTGACTTGAATCGGGTGGTTTTCCAGGAACGTAAACCCGTCAATGCCCAGGTCGGCGATCTTGCGCGTGCTGTGCCGTCCCTGGACTGCGTTGATGGCCCAGTTTTGAAATTCAAACGGATCGAGATGCCGAAGCTGGTCAATGGTCTGAACCATTCCGACGACTTCCGGATCGGGAGCGCCGATGCTTTTCAGGCGGTTCTGAACCACCCGGATGGCGGTATGGGAAATATCAATGCCGATCCAGCGGCGCCCCAGCGTTTGAGCAGCTTCCATCGTCGTTCCGCATCCACAAAAGGCGTCCACAACCAGGTCCCCAGGATTGCTGCTCACACCAACAATCCTTGTCATAAGCTCCAAGGGTTTTTGGGTTGGATAACCCCAACGGTCCCTGGCGGAGGGAGCCACAATCGAGATTTCCCAAACGTCGTCTGGATGCTTTCCTCTGGGGTTCAGCTTTTGAGGTCCAAAATCGCGGCTCCCACGAACATTCCCAATGAAGTGTTTGAATCGTTCGACGGTGGCTTCGGCGTAGGGAGTGCGCGCCGCATCTGCGTTAAAGGTCCAGGTCTTTCCTTTGGTGTAGAAAAGGATGTTGTCGTGGCGGCGCCCATAGCGTTGTTTTGAAACCCCGGCTCCCCTGTAATACCAAATCACCTCATTCTGGAAGCGCGAATAACCGAAAATTTTATCGAGTTCCACTTTCATGTAATGGCAGATATGCCAGTCGAGGTGCATGTAAAAGCTGCCGGCCGGCTTTAGCTTGTCAAACAACTTCCGGCAACGCTCCGTCAGATAGTTTATGTAGGTATGAATGCCGCCTTCCCATCGGTCCTTGAATGCGAAGCGCTCCGCGCTTTCGCCCCCAATAATCTCGTAATATTTTTGACTGTAGAAGGGGGGATCAATATAAACCAGGTCCACGGATTCATTCGGGATGCGGTCTAATTCGTTGAAGCAGTCTCCGCAGTACAGAGTATTCCGGAATTGGCCGAACAAAGCCGGTTGCGGCGTCTTAGGCTTCAAACCATTCTCCTACAGCCCAAAGATGATACAGGATTCCCCCTCCATCGCCGGCATCAAATTCGGTTCTCGGGATGTTTCCATATTATCGCAGCAGGGCTTCGGCGCGGGTGGCGATGTTCTCCGGGGTGAAGCCGTACTGCTCGAACAGAACCCCTCCAGGGGCGGAGGCGCCGAACTTTTCGATCCCCAGCACGCCGCCCCGGTCGCCCACGAACTCGCGCCAGCCGAACGGCGAACCCGCCTCGACCGCGAGCCGAGAGTGAATCTGCGGAGGCAGGAGCTCGTCGCGGTAGGACTTTGGTTGTTCGGCGAACAGCTCCCAGGAAGGCACGCTGAGTACGCGCGTGCCGATTCCCTTGGCTTCGAGCAGAGTCCTGGCCTGGAGCGCCGGGTGAACCTCCGAGCCGGTCGCCAGAAGGATGACGCGAGGAGGAGTCTTTTCTGCCTCGGCCAGAACATAAGCCCCGTTCGCGGCCAAATCCGCCGGCGCGAACCGGCGGCGGTCGAGCACCGGAAGCTTCTGGCGCGTCAGGATGAGGGCCACGGGACCTGCTTTGCGTTCCAGGGCGACTCGCCAGGCTACGGCGGTCTCGGCGGCGTCCGCCGGACGGATTACCGTCAGATGCGGAATAGCCCGCAGCGACGCCAGGTGCTCGATGGGCTGATGCGTCGGGCCGTCCTCTCCGAGGCCGATGCTGTCGTGCGTGAAGACATAAATCACCGGCAGATGATTCAGGGCGGCCAAACGAATCGAGGGCCGCATGTAATCGGAGAAGATCAGGAACGTGCCCCCATAGGGGCGGATGCCGCCGTGCAAGGCCATGCCGTTCAGGATCGCCCCCATGGCGTGCTCCCGAACCCCGAAATGGAAGTTCCTCCCGGACGGGGTCAGATGAAAGTCTTCTTGATTCTTGAGGACGGTGTCGTTGCTATCTCCGAGATCGGCCGAGCCGCCAATCAGCGTCGGCAGGGCGGGCGCGATGGCGTTCAGGACCTTCCCCGAGGCGGACCGCGTAGCGAGATCGCCGCCCTCGGGAAGAAACTGCGGCCAGCGATCGGCCCACCCAGGAGGCAATTCCCCTTGGAGAGCGCGCTGCCACTCGGCGGCCAGATCGGTGGCCTGCGTGAAGTCGTCCGGCAGGTAGTAGAGCTCGGCCGGACCCGCGTCTGGATCCCAGACGCCCGGCGCGTACGGTTGCAGCGCCTGGGGCGTGACGACCCACGGGATGCGCTC
>CAYWWM010000109.1:0-7736 GCA_964461735.1 uncultured Solibacteraceae bacterium
TCAACGCGGAGGAGTTCTCGCAGGTGGTTCTGCGGATGCAGATGCATTCGAACAACTCATCGCCGCTGCATCCCTGGATGCGTCCCACCGCGCCTCCGCTGCGCCAGCAGGCAATTGATCGCGCCAGCACGCTGGGCAGTTATCTCAGCTCGATCAACCTGAGCACGCGGGACACGTTCGACTTCCCATTCAAGACCTTGCCGCGTCCCAAGGGCAAAGCCACCCAGGTGATTTACACCGTGTACGACCTGGCGCGCTCGGATTCCTCGCCGCACGACGAAGTCTTCGACGCCCAAGGCAACGTCTGGTACTCGGATTTCAATTCCCAGTTTATCGGGAAGCTCGATCCCAAGACGGGCAAGACGGTGGAGTACGCGATTCCGCAACACCGCCTCGGCCAGGTTCCGCAGGGCGGCCTCCAGATTGATATTGACCGGGAAGGGCTCATTTACTTCGGCAACATGTTCCAGATGCAGTTCGCGCGCTTCGACCCCAAAACGGAGAAAGTGGAAACGTTCCCGAGCCCTGTGCCGGAGTCGCAAATGGGGGATGGCCATGTGACGATGGTAGACCCGGCGTTCTCGCATATGGACGGTAAGCTGTGGCTCAACGTCGCCGGGGGCACCGAGGAATCAGGCGGCACCTGGCAGGTGGACCTGAAGACCAAGAAGTGGACCCAGGTTACCTATCCGCCCGGCAGCCCCCGCGCCGCAGCCTACGATGTGGTGGCCACCTCGAAGAACGACATCTACGGATTCCAGCCGGGCAACGACAAGATGTGGATCACCAATGGCAAGACCCTCCAGACCGTTTGGTATGACTTCCCCACCAAAGGCGCGGGTTGCCGGCGCGGACACATTGACTCGCAGGATCGCGTGTGGTGCGCCGTGTTCGGCGGCAACCGCCTAGCAATGTTCGATCCTAAGACGGAGAAGATTACGGAGTGGACGGTTCCGACGGAGTTTACCCGTCCTTATGACGCGCAGTATGACGACAGAGGCTATGCCTGGACGGCCGGCATGGACAACGATCTGGCCGTCCGGCTGAATACGCAGACCGGGGAATTTACTGAATATCTGCTGCCGCACCGCACCAACGTTCGCCACGTGGAGGTGCAGAAGTCCGGAACGTTCTCGAGCCTATGGCTGGGGGACCAGCACGGCGGCACGCTCATCCGCGTCGAGCCGCTGGCTCCGTAGCTGGGGAGACCGGAACGCGAGGCGAGGTCACGGATTCACAGGGAGGGCGCCTATGGAAGCCATGATTTCCACGCTGCTGAGCCGTTTCGAGAGGGGTGCGCTTACGCGCCGGGAGCTGGTTCAAGGGCTTGCGATGCTGACCGCGGCGGGCGCCACAGCGTCCGCCGCGCAAGCCCAGGACGCCGGCCTCAAAGTGGTGAAGATTGACCACGTGAGCGTCCAGGTCCGCGATCTGCCGCGTTCGATTGCCTTTTACCAGAAGATGTTCGGGCTGATCGTTTCCGGCGAAGACAAAGCCAACGAAATCGTGCGCCTCGGAGTGCAAGCGGGTAAGACGCTGGTTTCCCTGCACCACAAGAACCCGCTCGGAGTGGATCACTTCGCGATCGCGGTCGAGAATTTCAATGAAGATTCGGCCGCACAGGCACTGCGAGCGCGCGGAGCGAACCCGGAGCGGAACATTGATGCCGGGTTCCATATCCAGGATCCGGAAGGAATCGGTGTTCAGGTTGTGGGAGCTTGACCGAACCCGGGCGTCAGGGCACGACTTCATGAAGCCATGCCCTGACGTCCACCTCCCGCGCTTTATTATGCGAGCCTCCTAATGTTGTTACTGGTCAGAAGTCACGACCAGGTAGAAGGGATTCGAGACGCCGCCCCCCGAGCCCGGCTGCACCACGACGAGGGGGAAAACCCCGGGTTCCCGGAGCCAGTCGGTTCGCAGGGAAACCCCCAAGCGCGTTTCGCTGTAGAACTTGGCCGGGATCAGCCGGTCGTTGAACAGGACCTGGCTGCGCGCCGTGAAATTTTCACCCTGGAGGATCAACTCGGGGGCGTTGCGCTGGCTGACGCGCAGCGAGTCCGGCGCGAGGTCATGGATGAGCGGAATGCGAATCAACGGGTTGGGCACGCCGGCCTGCATGGGAGTGGGCCGCGGGAGCGCATCCTTCCAGCGGGCCAATGCCTCTCGATCCACAATCTTCCCTCCCTGGATGACCTCCGCAATGTCGCGCGTGGCCGTCAAATCGTCGAGTGGATTGCGGTTCAAGATCACCAGATCGGCCCGCTTGCCCACTTCGATCGTCCCGGCCTCCGCGCCTTTTCCCCACGCTTCCATCGCCCAACTGGTGGCGCTCTGGAGGGCCTGCATGGGAGTCAGTCCGACTTCCTCCAGCAGTCGCATCTCCACGTGCAAGCTGAGACCGGCGGCCTGAGCGCTCGGTCCAGCGTCGGTCCCGGCGATCACTTTGCCCCCGCGCTGCACGAACTCTTTTACAAACGTCCCTACCCTTCGGTAGCCTTCCGCCATCTCTCCAGCGTGCTCCCCGCGGTAGGGCTTATACATCGCGAGATAGCGGCCTCGGCTGGCCTCCGGCAAAACCGCGCCCACCGGACCTTGCAGAAACGCTGTCTGGAGCCGATCAAACTCTTCCCGATGCCGGCTGAACAGAACAAACTCGGAGCCGAGCGTGGGATTCAAAAACATCATCTTATCCACCACGGCCTGCGCCAGGGCCGGAAACTTGCCCGTATCCAGCAGGTGCCATGCCTCCACCGCTTCTCCCTTGGCGATGCGCTCGCGGACGTCGGCGGGCGCAGTCGCTTTGATCAGGCCGTAAGTATGTACGTGCACGTCAATCCCGGTGTCCAGGATCTCGTCCGTTCCCAAAAACATCCCCAGGCGAGGATTGGCAGAGGTAAAGTGCGCAAAGACCCGGAACCCACGCTGGCGCCCGATCCGGGCTGCCGCGCGCATCAGCGCCGGGTCCATGCGGCGATAGAGCTTCACCGCGTCGGCGCCCCACTGCTGGCTCTCGGCGATGCCTGCTTCGATCGAGGCTTCATCGGAAACATAAGTCTGATACGAATTGCCGCTGAGGAACGTGCTTACTCCCGCCAACTCTCCCGGACCTGGGATGTCCTGCGGGCTGCGGCGGCGCCCATTGATCATATGACCCACGGTCATGATGTAGGGTCCGATGCTGCGACCCGTCTCCACCGCTCGCTTTTCCGCGAAAATCCACCCGGGAACGTTCGCCATGTCCCCGACCGTGGTAACGCCCCAGTAGAGAAACCATGGGGCCAGCAAGTTTCGGTAGTGGACGTGCGAATCCACCAACCCGGGGATGATCGTCTTGCCGGTGGTATTGATTACGGTGGCGCCGGCAGGCACGGTTACCGAGCCTTCTGTGCCTACGCTTTGAATCTTGTTTCCCGAGAGGATTACGACCGGATTCTCGAGTGGGGCTCTGCCGGTCCCGTCAATCAGAAGGCCTCCCCGCAGAACCAGCAATTGGGTGGACGGTTGCTGCTGGGCACGCGACAATTCGCGCCCTGCTGCCAATAGAAACAAGCACAGCGCTGCCGGCAAGCATGCTTTGAACCCTGGATTATTCATGACCATTCCCGTTCGGAACATCGCAAGCTGCGCGCGTTTTCCCTAGCCCAGGCGTTTACGCCTGGGTTCGAGAAGGCCCACACTTTTGTAGCCCCCTTTCAGGGGGCTTCTTCTGAGTGCGAGCCCAAGCCCCCTGAAGGGGGCTAAAGAAAAAGGATTCGATTCTACGTTCCCAGGCGTGAACGCCTGGGCTAGAAAAAAGGAACGCGGCGGGTGGTTGTAAAGTTCATGAATAATCCACGTTAACCGCATGGGTCTACCTTTCGGTTGCTCCAATGGACCGGCATTCGTTTCGATGCTTCTCAGTGGGCCAACTTCTCATTGAGCCACCGAACGATCATCCCCGAGAGCTCCGATTTGACCTTGAGCATGTCGGAGCCCCGCCCGGCGTCGTCGTAGAGGAGCAGTTCCGTGAATTTGCTTTTCGAAAGGCGGCGAACTTCCCGTGTGCCGTCCGCCAGGCTGCCTCCGTCGGCATTCACATCGTTCGTGCTCACGATCAAGAACAGCGGCATGTCGCTCGTGGCCAGGTACTGCTTGACGTCAGCGTCCGGGGCGTAAAACGAAAGCCCCACGAAGGTCTTGATCCGGGCGTCGCCGATGATCCCCCGGACCGCGTGATTGTTGGTGGCCGTGGCCGCCACCAGCGCGATCCGGTTCGCGTCAACTTGGGTTTGCAAAGCCAGGAATTTGACCGCAGCTTTCACGTCGAGGTAGATCTTCGCGGCTTGCTCGGAGGGCAGGTCAACCCCATACTCCCAGGTCCCGTCGTCCTTGATGCTCTTGCGCACGCCCCGCCAATCAAACAGCAGGGCCGCCTTGCCGCTCTGCGTCACCTCGCGGGCCAGATGATACCAAGTCTGCTGGTCGTGGTTGATGCCGTGGACAAAAACCACGCCGGGGACCTTGGTATTTCTCTCCGTCCCGCGCGGCAAATACAGGTTCCCGCGCAAGGTCCAGCCGTCTTCGGACTGGAAGGAAACGGGAATGTCCTCGCCCAACGACAGCAGATTGGTTGCCAGCCATTCCGAGACCTGTTCGCGGATTCCGCCGGGCCGGTTAAAGATGGCGGCGCCGCGGTCCATCACAAGCAGCAACGGGCTGTTCGTGTTCTCCGAAGCGAAATAGGGCTGTGCCGAGGCGGCCTGCACGGGCTTCGGATCGTCCTTGCCGACGATGGTGAGCACCGGAAGCTCCGGTCGGGACTTGAGGAAGTCCAGGCTCTTCTGGCTATAGGTCCCGGTAATCAGCACCAGCGACTGGATCGCGGCGGGATTCACCGCCGCTTCGCGCACGGCGTACTCGGCGGTCACGCCCCCCGCCACGATCCCCACGCGGCGGGGATCCACATTGGGCTGCGAGGAGAGGAACTGGACCGCGCCCCGGATGTCCAGTTGCAGGGCGTCAATCTCATCTTGCGAGAACAGCTCAAAGTCCTTCTTGCCGTGGCTCGTCCCCGATCCCCGCATGTCAATGGTCAGGACCGCCATGCCCTTTTGCCTTATGAAGGCGGCGATGTTGTTGGCGTGGATCATGCGGATGACCCATCCCGGCTCACTCAGCACAACGACTCCGGGAACCGGGCCGGGAGCATTTCCATCCGGCTGAAACAGAGTGCCGTAAATCGTCCAGCCGTCTTCGGTGGGGAAGCTCACTTTCTTTCCCGAGCTGCTGCTCTGGCTGAAGAGTTGCCCGCTGGAGAGTCCCAACCAGATCAGCGCGCAGATGGCTGAGGCAACGCAGAAACGCCTACGGCCGCGACTTCGCATCTCATCCACTCCTTTCCGTCCCTTGCACGCCGCCACTGGCCTAAACCGGCACGGTCAGCGTGGCCCCCTTCTTCGCGAAGATCATCGCCAGCAACCGCGCAGGCTCCGTCTGGCTGGCGTTGTTCGAGACCTCGTGGGTGGCGCCGGGGGGTTCGTAGAACATCTGGCCGGCGGTGTACGTTCTTGCCTCGCCCTGCCCCGAAACCTTGGCGATGACGGCGCCCTGGAGAACATAGACCGGCACGAAGCCGGCGTGGCGATGCGGCGCCCCGACGCGTCCCGGCGGGTAGTCCACGTGGTTGACCGTAACTTCCCAGTCATCCAGAGTCAGGTTCGGCAGGTCGTTCTTGAATACCGGCGGGCGAGGGCTGGCCGGCGGCGGGGCAGGCGCGGTCTGCGACGCCGCGTCCGCTGGATGGCTGGACGCCAGGAACTCGGCCAACAACGCGCACGCGGCAACGGCATCTCGACGCGTCATCATCATGGTCGCCTCCTTCTCGGGCAAAGGGAGTCGGCCCGGTCAATCACCTGGCTCGAATAGCTCCGGTATGCGATAGACGCGCACGACTCCAGTCCCTCCCGTCATCACTTCTTTAGCCGCCGTATTGAGTGCCACGTGGCTGCCCGCCAGTTTGGTGGTGGGCGTAGCGCGGAGCATGGCCCAGGGCGGCATGTCTCCCGTGTCGCCGTATTTCCACACTCCTATAAAGCGCTCCCCGCCCCCGATTTCTTCTCCTCCCGACCCTGCCGGGCTGCGCGCATCCCCCAGCCTGGCGACGGCCAGAATCTTTTTCCCCTCCGGAAAAAGTTTTACGTCTCGAGTGCCCGATCGGGTTCCCAGTCCTGTTTTCGGACCGGAAAGAACCCACCGTGGAGGAACGTCGCCATGGGCGGTGCGGTCGAACATCACAATGGCGCTGTTGGTCGTAACGGCCACCAGATTATTCACCGGATCCACTTCGACTCGGATCGGACGGTCCAGCTTCGTCTGGGGACCGTGGATGATCCGGACCGGCGCCACGTCGCCCCCCACGTCGCTGCGAAACACGAAAATCGAATCGGTGGGGAACTGCGCCACGTAGATTTCGCGGTGCACGGCGTCCACCGCCACGTTGTCGGGGGCATTCAGCATGGTCTTGGGGCCTTGCAGGACGCGCAGAGGCGCTTCGTCCCCGCGAGCGCCCCCGCGGAAAAACAGAATCGCCTGCGCGAAGGGATTGGGCACGATCAGCTCATCCCGGACCGAATCTACGGCGATGTAATGGCTGGTGCGCGCCTGGAGCGTTTTGGAGCCTTGGAGGACCCGGGTGGGAACCGCATTTCCATCCGCCGAACCGGCGTAGGCCGAGATTCTCGGCTGGCTCACTCAGTTCGGAGCCAGGATCTCGTTCCGCTTGGGGTCAAAGGCCACCGCGCCGATTCTTCCCATACTCGCGGGGGGAGCGTTGTCGGGCGCCGTGCGGATCACGCGCAGCGGAGCGACATTGCCCTGCGCCGTGCGGGGGAACACCGCCGCAATGTGATTGTCCCAACTGGCCACCCACAGCTCGTTCCGCTTGACGTCAATCGAAACGCCGACCGGACCTTTCAACTTCGTCGCGGGTCCCTGAATGACTCTCACCGGCGCCGCGTCCCCGGCTGCGTTGTGGTCGAAGAAGAGCACGGAATCGTCTCCGGTGTTGGCGACCACAATCTCGCCGCTGGCCGGGTCGCGGTAAATCCCGTCGGGCTGGTTCAGTTGCGTGCGGGGACCTTGAATAACGCGCAAGGGGATGGCATCTCCATTAGCCGTCCGCGGATGCACCGTAACGGACGCAGGCAGGAATTTGCCGGTGGAAGGTGCGATCGGCAGCGCGCGGCCGGGCACGTTGTAGCCGAGAGAGGTTCGCGTCAGACTATCGGGGCCGCGCACCTCGCCTTCTCCGGTCACCACTTCGCGCCAGTGGCCGTGATTGGTCACGAAGATTTCGTTCGTCTCGGCGTCCACATAAACTCCGTGGGGATCGGCCAGCCCCGTGCGCGGACCCTGGATAAAGCGCCGCGGCTCCTCATCTTCCTTAAACGTTCTCGGATAGGCGCTGATGCGGTTGACGTGCTGCGTGGTGATGAACAGCTCGTCATGCTTGAGATCGAGGAATACGGCGGCGCTGGCGCGGGGGATGATTCCCCGCAAGCGTCGTTCGGGGGCCACGTCGCCGTTCGCGGTCAAGGGGTATACATGCAACGTTCCTGTCTCCCCGCTCACCGTATACAGCTCCCCGGTCTCCGGAGACACGGTTACACCGCAGATCATGCCCAGGTCGGCTCGGGCGCCGGCTATTCTTCGGCGCGGTTCCATGATCCGATCCGTGGGGGAGAACTCCGTGGGAT
>CAYWWM010000110.1:0-7661 GCA_964461735.1 uncultured Solibacteraceae bacterium
CTTTCCCTCCGGCCCGGACGATCTTTTCCCGGGCGGAGCGGCTGAACTGATGGGCCGAGACGTTGACCGGCGCCGTCAACTCCCCCTCGCCCAAAATCTTCAATCCGTCATACAGCTTGCGAATCAATCCGCGCTCTAGCAACAGCTCCGGCGAAACAGCCGCTTCGCCGAGCCGGGCAATCTCTTTGATGTTCACGATGGCGTAGCGCTTCCGAAAGAGGTTATGGAAACCCCGCTTCGGGAGGCGGCGCTGCAAGGGCATCTGTCCGCCTTCAAAACCGGGGCGGAAGCGCGTACCGGCGCGGGAGCCTTGTCCCTTGTGCCCGCGTCCCGACGTCTTGCCGTGGCCGCTGCCCATCCCCCGGCCCACGCGTTTGCGAGCGTGCCGCTGACCGGGCGGCGGATGGAGCGAACTGAGATTCACAGCCATGTCCCTCGAACTCCTATTCGACAACCGCCACCAGATGCCGCACCTTGGCGATCATGCCGTGGATGGAAGGCGTGTCCGGGCGCACGATCTCCTGCTGCAGCCGGCGGAAGCCCAAGCCGGCGATCACCTTCTTATGCTTCGCAGGACAGGCAATGGCACTGCGAACCCAACGAATGCGGATGGTTCCCGACTCCTGCTTCGCCATCATGTACCTTCCGGCCCCTTCCTTGCCGCGCCCCGGCTGCCATCGGATTCCCGCTGTGCGGCGGCAAATTTAGCGGGCCAACTGTTCCTCGGGCACCGCTGCTTCGGCTGTCGCGGGCGTCTTCCGCTGGCGGAGTTGTCCGAGCGCCTCCATTGTTGCCCGGATGACGTTGTGCGGATTCGTGGTCCCGAGCGATTTCGCCACGACGTTGAGCACTCCGGCGGCTTGCAACACGGCGCGCACCGGGCCGCCCGCAATCACCCCGGTTCCTTCCGGCGCGGGCTTCAGCAGGACCCGCCCGGCGCCGTACCGCCCGATCACCCGGTGTGGGATCGTGTTCTGGTAGTGCGGCACGCGATGCAGGTTCTTCTTGGCGGCCTCGATCCCCTTGCGGATAGCCGAAGGAACCTCCTTCGCCTTTCCCGTCGCAAATCCCACGATACCTTGGTCGGGGTCTCCCACGACCACCAGCGCGCTGAAGCTCAAGTTCTTCCCGCCCTTGACGACCTTGGTCACGCGATTGATGGCCACCACCTGGTCTTTCAGTTGCAACGTGCCGGGGTCGATGCGTTTGCTTTCCAAGCGGTCCTCCGTCCAAAACTGCCTCAAAACTGTAAGCCGGCCTCGCGCGCGGCGTCGGCGAGCGCCTTGACGCGTCCGTGATAGCCGTAGCCGCCCCGGTCGAAGGCGACTTTCTGGATTCCCTTGGCCATCGCGCGCTCCGCGATGAGTTTGCCCACCGCGCGCGCTGCAGCCATGTTTCCTCCGCCGCGCAGCGGAAAGCCTTTGGCCATCGAGCTGGCCTCCGCCAAGGTGTTGCCGCGCGTGTCGTCAATCACCTGGGCGTAAATGTGCTTGAGCGAGCGAAACACGTTCAGACGAGGCCGCTCAGCGGTTCGCGGCAGCCGCTTGCGAATCCGCGTATGGATGCGCTGCCGGGCTTGGTTGCGCGAAGTTTGTGTCATCATGGTCGTTTCGCCCGCCAGGCATTACTTGGCCGCCGTGGCGCCTGCTTTCCCTACCTTCTTCTGCAAGACTTCTCCGGCATAGCGGATTCCCTTGTTCTTATAGGGGTCCGGCTGCTTCAGGGAGCGGATATCGGCCGCCACCTGGCCGACTTTCTGCTTGTCTATCCCGGTGACCGAAAGCTTCGTTTGCTTGTCCACGCTGATCTGAATTCCCTCGGGGATCAGAAACTCGATGGGGTGCGAGTAACCCAGGCTGAACAGCACCGCGGACTTGCCCTTGACTTCCGCACGAAAGCCGATGCCGACGATCTCGAGGTCGCGCTGGAAGCCCTGCGTCACCCCCTGCACGGAGTTGGCGAGCAGGCTGCGGATCAGCCCGTGCGCCGCCGTGAAGGAATCATCCTGGCGCAGCACGAGCAACGCGGCGTCCTTGCGCTCGACGCGAATCCCCGGGGGAAGTCCGACCTGCAACTGCCCCTTCGGGCCCTTGACCTGCACAGCGTTCTCGCCGATGCTCACCTCCACCTTGGGAGGCACCGAGATCGGTTTTTTCCCTATGCGCGACATCGCAATTCTTCCCTTACCAGACTTCAAACAAGATTTCTCCGCCCACACGCAGCTTGCGGGCGCGCCGCGCGGTCATGACGCCCCGAGGCGTGCTGAGCACGCTGTGTCCCAGACCGCCCAATACGGCTGGTACTTCCTGGTAGGAGGCATACACGCGCCGCCCCGGTTTCGAGATCCGCACCAGGTTGGTCAGCGCCGGCTCGTGCTCGGCGGTGTACTTCAAATTCACCCGCAGTGTCTTCTTGCGGTTTTCCTCCGAAGCCTTATAGCCCGAGATGTAGCCCTCCTCCTTGAGGATCTTGGCAATCTCCAGCTTCAGGCGCGACGACGGCATCTCCACCTTGGGGTGGTGGCTGCGGACCGCGTTGCGGATGCGGGTCAGCATGTCGGCAATGGGATCGGTTGTGTTCATAACGTTCCTGACCAGAATTTCGCTGTGCCCTCTGTGCCTCCGTGGCTATTTCGAGCGGGCTACCAGCTCGCCTTGCGGACGCCGGGGATTTCGCCGCGCAGCGCCAGCGAGCGGAAGCACAAGCGGCAGGCCTGGAATTTCCGCAGGAACCCGCGCGGCCGCCCGCACAGCGGGCAGCGATTTCGTTGGCGGCAGCTGAACTTCGGCTTGCGCCGCGATTTGGCCAAATGCGAAAGTCTCGACATCGTTCTCCTTGTCGTTCCCGCTGAAGTCATCTCATAAATGTCGAGTGTGACGCAGTTTGTAAGGGCACGGCTTCAGCCGTGCCGCAAAGCAGCTAAACACGGGGGCTTCAGCCCCTGAGGTTCGTCTTTGCTTTGCCAGTTGCGCCATTTCACGCATTTATGAGAGCTTCTGTCCTCCTGCTGTCTGCGGCTCCCAAGCCTCAGTTCGCGCGGAACGGCACGCCGAGGTGTCGCAGCAGCGCCCGCGCCTCTTCATCGGTCTTGGCGTCGGTCACCAGCGTCACGTTCATGCCCCGGGTCTTGTCCACCTTGGTGTAGTCAATCTCGGGGAAGACGAGCTGGTCGCGCACGCCCATGGTATAGCTGCCCCGCCCGTCAAACGACTTGGTCGGAAGTCCGCGAAAGTCCCGCACGCGCGGCAGCGCGATATTGACGAGGCGGTCGAGGAACTCGTACATGCGCTCGCCCCGCAGCGTCACCGAGCATCCCACCGGCATCCCCTTGCGGAGCTTGAAGGCCGCGATGGATTTCCGGGCGCGGTGCACGATCGGCTTCTGCCCGCTGATCACGGCCAGGTCGTGCGACGCGGCGTCGAGGACCTTGATGTTCTGCGTGGCCTCGCCGACGCCGATGTTCACGACGATCTTGCGCAGCCGCGGGATCGCCATGGGGTTTGCGTAGCTGAATTCCTTCTTCAGCGCCGGAACGATTTCTTTCTGGTACCGGTCCCGCAGCCGGCTCATCGAACCGCCGCTCGCCCGCGGCCGGCTTGGCTTGGTCTCCGGCTCCTCGCTCTTCACCGGCTTTTCACTCTTCGCCTTCGCCACTCCTACACTCCTCACCACCGCTCCCTCGCGAGCGGCTCGAATCCAACCTCTCAACTATTCACTATCCACTCTCCACTGCTCTTTGCTTTCACTATCCACTATCCACTATTCACTATCCACTGCTTTCAAAACGTATTCCCGCAGCGCCGGCAGGCGCGCAGCTTGCTGCCTCCCGGGAGCTCCTGCGTCTTGGGGCGGATGGGCCCGCAGGTGGGGCACAGCAGCATCACGTTCGACACGTGGATGGGGCTCTCGCGCTCGGCGATGCCGCCCTTGACGTTGCGCGCGGCGTTGGCCCGCAGGTGCTTCTTGACCATCTGCGCGTGCTCCACGACCACCCGGTGCTTCACCCGGTCCACGCTCAAGACCTTGCCGGTCATGCCGCGCGAGCGCCCCGCCACCACCTTCACCGTGTCTCCTCGTTTGATCCCCAGCATGACGCTTACAAGACCTCCGGCGCGAGCGAGACGATTTTCAGGAACTTCTTGTCGCGCAGCTCGCGGGCGACCGGGCCGAAGACGCGCGTCCCGACGGGCTCGCCCGCCTCGTTGATCAGCACCGCCGCGTTCTGGTCAAAGCGGATGTAGGTTCCGTCGCGCCGCCGGTGCTCCTTGCGCGTCCGCACCACCACGGCCTTGACCACCGATCCCTTCTTCACCGCGCTGTCGGGCGCGGCTTCCTTGACGTTGGCCGTAATCACGTCGCCCAAACCCGCCCGCCCGCCCGCCGAGCCGCCCAGCGGCAGAATGCAGGAGATGCGCCGCGCCCCGGAGTTGTCCGCCACCTCGAGAATTGTCCTCATCTGCACCATGCGCGATCTCCCGAAAACAGTGAGTAGTGAGTAGTGAGTGGAAAACACAACCTTTCACCATCCACTATTCACTATCCACTACTCACTCTTCATTATTCACTACTCACCACTCACTACTCACTACTCACTTCTACTTCCACCGCCCGGCGGTGGAGAATTTCGCCCAGCCGCCAGCGCTTCAGCCGGCTCAAGGGCCGCGTCTCGACGATGCGGACGCGGTCGCCCACGCGGCACTCGTTCCGCTCGTCGTGGGCGTGAAACTTCGTGCGCCGGTTGAGGTAGCGCTTGTAGAACGGGTGCTGCACGCGCCGCTCGACCTCGACGACAATAGTCTTGGCGCCGGAGCGGCTGACGACCTCGCCCACCTTGGTGGATCGCCTGCGGCGCGGCTTCGATTCACTGGCCATGCGCTTGCAACTCTCTTTCCCGAAGAATGGTGCGGGCCCGCGCGATGTTGCGCTTGAGCGTCCGCAGCTTCCGCAAGCCCTCGGTCTGGCCTGTAGCGGCCTGGAAGCGCAGCTTCCAGACCTGGCTCTCCATGTCGCGCGCCTCGACCTCGAGCTCGGCTTCGCTCATCTCGTGGTACTTGGGCCCCTTCATAGCTGGCCGGCCCCCGCCCGGCTGACGAACTTCGACCGGATCGGCAGCTTATGGCTGGCGAGCAGCATCGCTTCCCGCGCCACGGCTTCCGTCACGCCCTCCATCTCGAACATTACCTTGCCGCGCCGCACCACCGCGACCCAGCCCTCGGGGTTTCCCTTGCCTTTGCCCATGCGCGTTTCGGCAGGCTTCTTGGTGATGGGCTTGTCCGGGAAAACGCGGATCCAGACGCGCCCGCCGCGCTTGATGCTGCGCGTCATGGTGACGCGGCTCGCTTCAATCTGCCGGTCGGTAATCCATCCCGTCTGCAGCGCCTTCAAGCCGTACTCCCCGAACGACAGCTCGCACCCGCGCCAGGCCGCGCCCGAGCGCCGCCCTCGCTGCTGCTTGCGATGTTTCACTTTCTTCGGCATCAACATGGATACTTCCTTGGTGAGTGGTGAGTGGTGAGTAGTGAGTAGCTCTTACATTCACTATTCACTACTCACTATTCACTACTCACTGCTTTTCGGCGCTTCTTGGCATCGAGAATCTCGCCCTTATAAATCCAGGTCTTGACGCCGATCACGCCGTAGGTGGTGAAGGCCTGCGCGAAGCCGTAGTCAATGTCGGCGCGCAGCGTCTGGAGCGGCAGGCGGCCCTGCAGGTGCCACTCGCTGCGGGCGATCTCGGCGCCGTTCAGCCGCCCGGAGACGCGCACCTTGATGCCTTTGCACCCGAAGCGCACCGCCGAGTCCACGGCCTTGCGCACGGCGCGCCGGAAGGCGATCCGCTTTTCGAGCTGCAGCGCGATGGACTCGGCCACAAGTTGCGCGTCCAGCTCGGGCTTATAGACTTCCTGCACGTCCAAGAACACGTCCCGGCTGGTGGCCTTCTGGAGGTCCCCCTTGAGCTTGTCAATCTCCGCGCCTTTGCGCCCGATGATGATGCCCGGCCGCGCCGTGTGAATCGAGATGCGCAGCTTGTTCACCATGCGGTCCACTTCGATGCTCGAGATGCCGGCGGCGCGCAGACGGTCCTTGAGCTCCTTCTTGAGGCGCAAGTCCTCGTGCAACAGCCCGCTGAATTCGCGCTTGGCATACCAGCGCGATTTCCAGGCCTTGTTGTATCCCAGCCGGAACCCGTACGGATGAACCTTTTGACCCATATTCAGTACTCCGTGAGTCGCGAGCTAGTGAGTGGATAGTGGTTAGTGGATAGTCTTTGCGTGTTCTGTTTGTTCTATTCACTAATCACTTTCTTGCCCTGTCGTTTCTATTCACTAATCACTATTCACTAATCACTCTGTTTTTCACTACTCACTATTCACTATTCACTACTCACCGCTTTTACGTTCTTCTCCGCCACTTTGACGACAATGTGGCAGGTCCGGCGCTGATAGGGATGCGCCCGTCCCATGGGGGCCGGCCGAATCCGCCGGCCGCGCGAGCCGTCCTGCGCGTAGGCTTCCGAGACGTAGAGCTGATCCACGTCAATGGTCTCGGACTTCCCTTCGGCGTTGGCAATGGCGGAGCGCAGCACTTTCTGCACCTGGACCGCCACGCGCTTCTTGGTGAAGCGCAGCAGGTTCATCGCTTCGCCCGCGTCGCGGCCTCGAATCAAGGCGCACACCAGTCCCGCCTTGCGGGGCGACGTGCGAATGTATTTGGCTTTGGCTCTGGCTTCCATGGGAAAAATCAGTGGTTAGTGGTTAGTGAATAGTGGATAGTTCTTGCTAGTTGTGCTTTTTTGCTACTCACTATTCACTATTCACTGTTGCTTGTTCTGTCTTTTGCTATTCACTAATCACTATTCACTATTCACTGCCTTTCTGCTATTCACTATCCACTGCCTTCTGCCTTTCACTACTCACTACTCACTATTCACTACTCACTGCCTTTCCTCACGCCGGCTTGGGGGCCGCCGCCGCCGCCGTTGCCGGAGGAGGCGCGCCGGGAGCGCCCGCCGGAGCAGGGGCGCCGGTCTTCTCCGCCGCCTTGGCGCCGGAGTGCCCTTTGAACACCCGCGTCGGCGAGAATTCCCCGAGCTTGTGCCCGACCATGTTCTCGGTCACGTAGACCGGAACGAATTTCTTCCCGTTATGCACCGCGATGGTGTGGCCGATCATCTCCGGAATCACCGTGGACCGGCGCGACCAGGTGCGGAACACTTTCTTCTCGTTGCGGCGGTTCAGCTCCTCGACTTTCTCGAAGAGGTGGCCGTCCACAAACGCGCCTTTCTTGAGCGATCGCGACATCGTTTCTACCCTTGTTTCTAACAACTAACAACTTTCCACTTTCAACTCACAACTACCTCTACCCGCTCGATCCCTTGCCTCCCTTGCGCCGGGTCACGATGTCCCGGTTGGTGCGCTTGTTGTGGCGCGTCTTGTAGCCGCGCGTGGGCTGGCCCCAGGGCGTGACCGGATGCCGCCCGCCGGAGGTTTTGCCTTCGCCGCCGCCGTGCGGATGGTCCACCGGGTTCATGGCCACGCCGCGCACCGCGGGGCGCTTGCCGAGCCAGCGGCTGCGGCCCGCCTTGCCGACGGCGATGTTTTCATGGTCGAGGTTGCCGACCTGTCCGATGGTGGCCATGCACTCGACCGGAATCTTGCGCA